>JAVCBX010000164.1:0-7224 GCA_037917635.1 Thermoproteota archaeon
AGAAAAGAGGTAATCGTCCAAATCCTTCTTTTTACAAAACTTACTCTCCTCATCCTCCCATGGATCATTGGACAGGCCCTTTGCGGGAGATGGATTCCGGCCACTCCATAATTTAAGTTCTAGAATGGATGTATAAATGGACATATGGACAAAAGGTTTAAAGTAAATGTTGCTATAAGTTAGTATAATGCTCAGGATAAAGGTAAGTGAGAAGATAGAGAGGAGATTCAGGGAGCTAGCCATGAGAAGATTTGGGTTCATGAAAGGGGCTCTTAGCAAGGCCGCTGAGGAGGCTTTATTAATGTGGATCTCTAGCGTAGAGGGAGAGGAGTGGCCCCAGGATGAGGATCCTGTTGAGGCGATAGATGGTCTCCTTTCTGGAATAGAAGCGGATCCTGTTGAACTCCAGCACATAGCCGGGCACCTGTGGGCCAAGAAGGTGCTTGATGATGTACCTGATTGACACAAACATATTTCTCGAGGTTCTCTTGGCAAGAGGAAGAAAGGAGGAGTGCAAGGAGTTCCTTAGGAGTGTTAAAGAGGGAAAGCTCAGGGCTTTGGTGACAGACTTCTCTGTTCACTCGATAATCGTCATAATGAGCAGTTTTAACAGACTTAGCGGGCTCAGAAGATTTCTATTAAGTCTCAGGGGATACAAGGGACTCTTTTTGTACAACACATCCCTAGTAGATGAGGTCAAAGCCGTTGACAACAGCAGAAGGCTGAAGCTTGAGGTTGAGGACTCCATTCAGTACACGGTTGCCAAGAAGTTGGGGGTGAGGGGGATAGTATCCTTCGATAAGCATTTTGACAACCTGGATTTGCCAAGGCTCGAGCCAACACAAGTTTTGAGGTAGGCTGGATGAGAACGATCAAAAATCAATCGAAGAGGCCCTTGCACCACCTAGAGTATTTTGGTCCGGAAGAGAGGTCGTTCCTAGACGCTTGCCTCATTAGCGCGCGCTCTCAGAGGCCCGAGTCACATTAGCTATCTATTTGAATTGGCGAAAAGGGGAGAAATTATACTTCCGGCTTTTAAGCGCGGGGATTCTCACCAATTCAACAAATGAATCAGGGTACCAAATTTATAACCCATTAAGCAAGATTTCCTTCAAATGACAGAGAATGGCCGAGCTAAAAAGGAAGATTCTTGAACTGCTCAAAGAGAACTTGGAGTTCAGATACGCAGTTGCCGGTTTGATAGGGATTGAAGAGATACTCAGAAAACTTGATGGGCATGGTGAAGAGCTTGCCAGGCTTAGGGAAGATATCCCCTCTCCTTGGCCTTTGAGCAAAATTCTCTTCTCAAGGAGGCGAAGAAGGATAATCTAGGACAAGAACGATCTTGCCCCTAGATGCCACCTCATCTAAGATGGCAAGCCTGATTTCTACCTCGCTGGTAGGCCTCAATTCATCTCCTAAAGTCCAAACATCCTCGGAACTCATTCCATCTATCGCATTCAAGTAGTTTGGATCCATTATTAGCTCCTCCGAGTTCTGAGAAATGATGAGAAAGCATTTGTTTCGCTTTGTAAAGGAGGAAAGCTCCAGAACAAGGTCTATCATCATCTCCCTCGCATTTAACACACCCCTGCTCTCCCAGTATTCGTACGCATCTATCCTATCACGCAAAACCCCATCGAAACCTCTTTTATCGATCTCATTTAAGTAGTTGAGAATTATTTCTTTCCATTCTGGATCCCAAAAAGATACCCAATAGTTTTCAGCCATTCAGGATCTTCTTCCAAAGCCAAGTTGGGGGACTAATCTCCCACTCTTCTTTCCAGTAAGGCCTGTAACTCTCAGCTTGCCCGATGTTGAGGTATGCTATCACCGTCTTTCCTTCCTCGTGAAGCCTTTTTATTTCCTCCAAAGTTAAACCAGAGTCACCCGGATCCACGATTAGAATAGATGCGTTGACGCCTTCTAGATCCTCAAAATCGACCCCCTTGGTAGGAATATACTACGGGACCCAATGTTACCTGACTGCAATTCAAAGTGTAGCTGGAGAGAGCTGTTAACCTCATCCATGGCGAGGGAAATTCCAACGCAGCTTTGGCGGTTTCTACTCTTGTATGACCAGCAATCACGACGTAGTCGATCCCTTCATTTCTGCTGACCACGGTAACCGTTGAACCCTCCTTAGATATCAATTTCTTAGATTTGTGGTTTTGGTAATGAGAATTTGAGAGTTTTCCCACCCCTTCATAAGCCTTCGGGACTCCTAAAATTATAACAACATCCGCCTGTGCATCCATTAAGTTACTCGCCAGGGTAACGAATGTCCCGTACTTCCCGATGTTTATTGCCAACTCTCTCGCTGCTGGAAGATCTACTGAGTTCGATATCATCAAAACGCGAACCAGTTTCTTTGGAATTATTTTAGAAGCTAAGAAAGTGTTCCTAATACATTCAGCATCTGGATGGTCAGAAAAAGGGTCCTCAGGATAATACCTACATTTACAGCTCCGCCCTCGTAAGCCGATTCAATCATTAAACTCGGCTCTTCAACTGGTATCCAGCTTCCCTCATTCCAATCATAGGATTGGATCTTTATCAGGGTTCTACCTTCTCCAAAAGCCTTAACTGCCCTCTTTGATAGGTTTTTAATCCATTCTAATGGATCATTCGCAGCTTCTAGGAAGGGATAGGCCATTACTACTATGAAAAATTCGGAATCAGCCAGCAGCTTTTTATCCTGTCCAAGCCAAGATGCAGCACCCTTAAACAAAAGGACATCAGAGTAAACATCGATGCAGAAAATAGCATTACTCCTCCTCTTCTTAAACGCAATCTCGAGTTTTCTCGCCAGAGATAACAGATGCTCTGCCTTCCATCTTATCCATGTTTCCCTCCAGTTTCGGATCTTCATCAGAGAGGGCGTCAATTCCCTGCCAAAATCCCTTTTGAAAGCCATCTTAGCCCAAATGCTGAAGTCTTCCCATTCACCTAGATAGAGATCATCCTGAAGCAGAACGCCATCGAATGGATAAGAAGCAAGATCTTCAAAGAGGTTTACTAGGTAATCAACGAAATCTCCACAAAAAGGGGAAGCTTTTCTGTACCAGTACTTGCCTCTAACGTAGCTTTGGGTTTCTGGGTCGTACCCCAAGGCCTCCCAATCGGGATGCTCTCTCAGTACCCAAGAGCAAGCCAATGTAGTCATCCAGGCAAAAACTTTGAGATTTCTACTCTTTGCCTCCTCCAAGAAGACTTCCATAACATCCAAGCTTGGAGCCAGATTCGTTCTGAAATAGACCCGTTTGCTGAGCCATCTCCGTCGGGGTCTTGGAAGACTTGAAGGAATATGGCGTTTGCTCCCAAGGAAACTAATCTGTCAAGCGCTTTTTCCACATTGCTTTTGAATTCTACGGGATTTGGACTATATATTAGGTCTAAATCAACCTGAACAGCTCTCCACCGTATAATTCCGGTTTTTAGGGGCCGTTGATTTGGATTGAACGGATGAGAAAGCAAGGCAAATTAAGGAAAGAGCAATGAAGAGCGAGGTCGTATTCTTGCGCATTCATGATTTAGAAGGGGTTTCATTTAAAGACACATACTTTTTCGGGCATCAATGGAAGGGATTGTTGGTGGAGACAAATGATCCTGTAGCCATCCCTTTCACATTTATTCTTCCACCATCGGCGTTAAGTCTCCACTCCATTTAAGTAGCCAAATTTTCTCCCTTCTGGCATATTCTATGGCGTCTGGTGTAGCGTAGTCAGCGTAGATTACCTTGATTACTTTAGGTTTTAGCAGCTCTGGTCTCTTTTCTCTGATAAATTCGATCTTCTCCTTCAACTCATCTATTAAGCCCTTTCCCAGCCTAACCGTCGCTTCTCCGATGACGCAAATGTCTCCTACCGATCCATATATGTTTATCTCCCTCTTGTCTATGAACAGCCTGCCCAGCTCCACCTCTACTCCAAGCTTCTCCCTCAACCTTTGCCTTATGTGGCTTAGGGCTTCCTCCTCAACGCTAATAGTGAGCCTATCTAGCGTTATTGCAACTCTGTTTAGCGTCATCCTCATATCCCTCATTTCTTCCCATAACCTATTGTGGGCCTCCCAAAGCCTGTTTTGGCCCTCCCTAAGAGCCCTTACCTCCTCCCAGAGTTTGTTCTGGTTCTCCCAGAGCCTGTTCTGGTTCTCCCTAAGAGCCCTAACTTCCTCCCAGAGTTTGTTCTGATTCTCCCTAAGAGCCCTAACTTCCTCCCAAAGCCTGTTTTGGCCCTCCCTAAGAGCCCTTACCTCCTCCCAGAGTTTGTTCTGGTTCTCCAACAGCTTCCTTATGTCTTCTTCAGTGGCATCCATTCTTCTCAGTACCTCAGATAAGCCAAGGTAGCCTGCCACTGTGTAGCGAAACTCTCTGTCCTTCTCCAGCAGTTCTATAAACTCCTTCTTGAGCCTCTCAGACAAGTTGAACCCTCAAGATAGATTTAAAAAAGCATATTTAAACTATTTACAGAACGTCGCTTTTGCTCCTTATTTGAAATCGATCTTTTCAGTTTCTCTCTATCCATCCATTTTCCATACGAGCTTGGACTTGCAACAGCATCAATCTTGGAACAACGTTTGGAGACATGGTTGTTAGACCTAGACTCAGCAACATTGAAAATTAGATGGTTTTATTCATTGCAAATGGCCTGACCATAACGCTCCCAAAGCCCATAGTGGTTCTCGAACCTATCCCGCTGTAATTCGCGAGTCTTAAGAGAGCGCTAAGCAGTAGGCCAGACATGAAATCTAGAGCTCCCATCTCGTAAACAAGCTTGCCAGAGAAGCAGATTATTGGAATTCTAGTCCTCTTGATCGGTATCGGAACGACCCTTCTGACTAGGGAGTGTTTGACCAGCTTCAGCTTTGAAGCCCTCTTAATTATGGATCTCGGAAGCCTCAAGCTCTCTGAGGAAAAGGAATTCCAGCAGAGTATCGGCCTGTTAAATATTGGCTGGGCTTCCTCCGGAAATGGGGAGTCCTCATCGAATACAACCGGCGTCAGAGTGCTTATCGAAAAGGCTTTGAAGGGCCTCCCCCTAAAGAGCATCTCCTCATAAGTCTCAGTCCTCGTCGCCTTTATGTCTAGCAGATCCAATTTAACCCCAACAACCTTGAGCTCAGCTTCTTCAAGACCCTTTATCAGGGGCTCCCTCAGCTCGTCATCCAAAATCTTGAAAGTGGCCTTTACAAAGCTCCCGGGCTTCACCCTAGCTAGCTTCCCCTTCACGTTTTCCTCAGCTGTGGTAAGCCTAGTCACTGAGTAAGGCTTAACCCTCATAGAGTGAATCCTCCTTGAGAGTTCCTCGCTGTATGCCTTAATTGAGGAAAAGAAGAGGTGCTGCACTATCCTTCCGCTCGTTGGAAGCTCATAAACAAGCTCTGAGGAGGGCTCAAGCGAAGCTGTTATCCTGCATGGCAATTTCCTTCAACTCGAGCTGAATTCTGAACTTATTCGATTTAACCCTGCCCCTCCAGACCTGCCTTTCTTCGCTCCTTATAACCACCCTTTTGGCCTCCTCACTTGTGCACTACAAGCCCTTTCTCATGTCTATTAAGGATATTTTAAGTTCTAATGCAAATATCCCTTAATGATAACTTCTTCCTCCCTGCAAGGATCACTGGCTTAGCTCCATCAAAGCTGACTAGAACATCGTCATTTGAAAGAAGCAACCCCATCTCTCTTGCCTTGCAGCTATCACCCCCGCTTCTTCTGCGATCTCATATTCCTCAAGGCCCGACATCTCGGATACTTTAGGGGGAGAGTTATTTCTGGCTCTTGGGTCTCAAAGCCACCATTTACTAAAAGCTATAGTCCTTACTTGACCTCTCAACACTTTAACCTAACTCCAACGCTCACTACCACTTAGATTCCCTCACAAACCTAATCTTGCCTATCTTTCTGGTTCTTCCTCTCGAGCCAATTCCATAGGAGCTTCCAATCGTGACCTTCGTAAAGGCCTTATATACATTGCTTTGCTAAGCGATGCCTATTTTAACTATATTTTGACAACTTTCTTGGCCCTAACTTCACGTGCCACCTTCGATTAAACAGCTCCATGGAACGCTCTCAGGTGAAAGGATCCCTTCACCCCTCTCCTTTCTCAAAGAGATCCAGTTAAGAAGCTCTTCTCCCTTCTTCACCCCTAGACACATCAATCTTCTGGCATAATCCGATCTTTCTATCCCCTTCCAGCTGTATGAAACCAAAAAGGGGTTTCCACTATCTGGTTTAAGAAGCAAGAGGCCGAAGGTGACAATAAGCTCCGCTAAAATCTGCTGAACCCACTTCCTAGACACCACTATCCTTTGTCCCTCCTCTTTGAAGATCGTTGAAATTTCCTCCGGCTTAATGTAGCAACAGGGCCCCTCAGCGATCATGGCCATTCCCAAGTCACAAGTCACCGTTATCACCAGCTCGTCACTCTCCTCAGAGAAATCCCTGATCTGCCTCAAGATCTCAAGATCCGGCAGGTACTTCATTCTCCTTGTGCCAGTTGGCATGGGGATCTGCCCAGTTCCAAAGTGGATTGTCAGGGCCTCTGAGGCCCTTGCCCCCAAGATTTGAGAGAGAATTCTCCTTGCCAGTCTTGATCTAAACTTTGGGAAGCCCTTCAGCACGCCTAGCTCCTCTCCCTTCATTAATTCGTCAAAGTGCTCGAATAGCTCTTGAAGGACTATTGATGGGATGAACAAGCTCAACTTCATTTCCTTCTCCTCCAGTCTGCTTCGCAGGTACTCGAGAAGGCTCCTCCACAGGAAGCTGGTATCAACAGCTAGGCAGATCCCAGCATTGAACTCTGAGAGTAACTCATTAAGCTCTATTAACCTGTCAAGCGCTCTCACTCTTTTAATGGAGGCCCTTCTAATTGCATCCATAAGATGTTCCCGCTTTACCGGTTCATCTTCCTTTAGATGAACAACAACCCCTCCATCCCTTGTTTCTGGAATTAAGGTTGCTTCATGCTTGTTGAGAATCAAGGTGCAAACAAGTGGGTCTTTTTTGGCCAAAAGACAGTGAAGCTCAATTTTCTCACCCAAGTGACCTATTATGCCAGCCAACTTCTCCTCCCTTATCTTGAGGAAGTTCCAGTCCGACAACTAAGCTCTCACCTCAACTACCTCGTAATCTATAAACTCCTGCATCTCTTCCAGCTCCTTGTCCTTGTTCCTTTGGGGATTATAGAGCCAGAAGTAGAAGCACCTTAGCCCAAAGTCTCTGGC
>JAVCBX010000100.1:0-7168 GCA_037917635.1 Thermoproteota archaeon
TTCTTCCGCTTCTTTTTCACTGCCAAACACCATTTCGGGCTTTCCTTGAGCTGCCTCATAAGCATTCTTAACTGCATCCCCAACTAGCGCTTGGACCTCATGATCACACCTTACAACTGCTGAGATGCTACCAGGTGTGTGGCCTGGGGTTGGAATTAAGATTACATCATCGAAGAGCTTTATTTCTCCTTCTACCTCAATTAACTCCTTCTTGCATAAGTATGGGATGATATACTTTGGAATAAAAATGTCTCCAACTTTTTTAGGCTCTTTTGATCTTGCATATTCAATTTCCCCTTTTCCAACGATGATAACAGCATTCTCGAAAAGGTCGACATTTAAACAATGATCAAAATGCAGATGGCTTAAGATTATGTAACGAATTTGGTTTAACTCGACCTTTCTTCTTTTCAACTCAGACAATAGAAGTTGTCGGTCTGAGTAGTGACCGGTGTCAAATAATATGTATTCTGATGCCTTAATTAAGGAAATGCTACAAAAACCCAAATAACCACGGCTTGTTTTACCTGGAATGCCGGGCAAAATTGTTTCCACTTTCATTATCCTGTGAGACCTCCTAAGCCTACTTTATTTGCTGGGACTTCTTCTCTATGCTGGAGGGTTAATTTAAAAAGAACTATCAATATTAGCGCGATTGAAAGGGTCCAAAGTTATATTTTTGGAAGAAATCAGCTGATGAGACTCGGTCCAGAGAGGAAGGTGCCAAAATGGTAAAAAACAAGCGAAACGATTTAGAAGAGGTTAAATGGCACTCGCTAACTTGCGAAGAAGTACTTAGATTGCTTTGCTCAGCAAGAGAAGGTCTTAACAAGGAGGAGGTGAAGAAAAGGCTTCAATGCTTCGGTTACAACGAGATAAGAGAAGAAAGGGAAAAAACAGTTCTAGATGTTTTCATAGATCAGTTCAAGAGCTTCTTAGTTGCTATCCTTCTATTCGCGGTAGCTTTCTCATTCCTGGTGGGAGACTACTTGGATGCAGGGGCAATAATCGCAATACTCTTATTGAACTCGGTCTTAGGAACTGTTCAGGAGTACAGGGCCGAGAAATCGCTTGAGGCTCTGAAGAAGCTTGCTGCACCTAAGGCGAAGGTGATTAGAGAAGGGATTGAGCAAACAGTTCCGGCCCGAGAGATAGTCCCAGGTGACATAGTAGTTCTAAGAACAGGAGATAGAGTGCCAGCGGATTGCCGGCTGATCGAATCCTACAACTTGAGGGTAGACGAGGCTATATTGACCGGGGAATCTGTTCCAGTTGATAAGGAAGCTTCCATAACCTTGGATGAGGAAACCGGCCTTCCAGAGAGAAAGAACATGGTTTACTCCTCAACCATAGTGACCTATGGTCACGGAGTAGGAGCCGTTGTAGCCACCGGCATGAAGACCGAGGTCGGAAAGATAGCAGAGATGCTCAGGGAAGAGGAAGAGGAGGAAACTCCACTTCAAAGGAAGCTTGACAGGTTCGGAAAGAAGCTCGGAATCGTCATTCTTATCCTCTGCGCAATTGTGGCTCTGCCAGAGATAATAGAATATGGAAGCATTCAAAGCCTTAAGGTCCTTGAGGAAGCCGTTCTAACCTCCATAAGCTTGGCTGTTGCTGCAGTTCCAGAGGGATTACCAGCTGTAGTTACAATTACCTTAGCTCTTGGTATGAGAAGGATGGCAAGGAGAAACTCGATAATAAGAAGACTGGCAGCAGTTGAGACGTTAGGGAGCGCAACAGTGATATGTAGCGATAAGACTGGAACCATAACTAGGAACGAAATGACTGTAAGGGAGATCTGGCTTCCTTATAGTGAAATCTCAGTTTCAGGGGAAGGATACACACCAAAAGGGAAATTTTTTGTTAAAGGAAGTATTGTAGAGGCTTCTTTAGAAGAGATCCCAGGGCTTGACCTTCTCATTAGGGCTGGGGTTCTATGCAATGATGCATCTTTAATGATAAAAGAAGAAAGCGTGCACATAAGCGGAGATCCAACGGAGCTGGCTCTTGTAGTGCTTGGAGCAAAGGCTGGCATCCTTAAGCAGGAGTTAGAGAGGAAAGAGCCTAGAATTGACGAGATACCATTTGATTCTGCAAGAAAGATGATGACAACGATACACAGGGGATCCAAAAATCTTATCGCCTATGCAAAAGGAGCTCCTGAGGTTATTCTAAGGAAATCGGACAGAATTTTAGTTCAAGGAGAAATCAAGCCTCTTCGGGAAAATCTAAAGAAGGAAATCCTTTCAAGGGTTGAAAACATGGCAAATAGGGCCATGAGAGTGCTGGCTCTAGCGTACAAACCTCTTAAGGAAGAATATGATAGAGAGGAAGTTGAGAAGGGCATGATATTCCTCGGAATAGTTGGAATGATAGATCCGCCGAGAGCTGAGGTGAGGGAAGCAGTGAAGCTTGCTAAGCAAGCAGGTCTTAAGATAATCATGGTTACCGGTGATCACAAGCTAACGGCCGAAGCAATAGCAAGAGAAGTTGGAATAATAGAGGAAGACAACTCTCTTGTGATCACAGGAGAGGAGCTTGAAAGAATGAGTGATGCTGAGCTTGATGAGTTAATAGAAAATGTTGCAGTATTCGCCAGGGTCTCCCCTGAACACAAGCTTAGGATAATTGATTCGTTAAAGAGAAAGGGGCACATAGTTGCTATGACAGGAGATGGTGTAAATGATGCGCCTTCTGTAAAAAGGGCCGACATAGGGATAGCTATGGGGATAAGAGGATCGGATGTAACTAGAGAATCTGCAGATATGGTGCTCGCCGACGATAACTTTGCTTCTATAGTTGCGGCAATTGAAGAAGGTAGAACAATATATGAAAACATAAAGAAGTTCATAAAACTCCTTCTTTCTGCTAATTGGGGGGAGATAGCATCTGTCTTTATTGCAGCGCTTGCTAGGCTTCCCATACCCTTCGTACCAACTCAGATACTCTGGATAAACTTGGTGACCGATGGACCTCCTGCTTTGGCCCTTGGAATGGATCCCCCAGATCCCAGAGTAATGAAGAAGCCTCCTAGAGATCCAAGGGAAGAAATTTATCATGGAATGTTCTGGTTCATCCTTACATCTGCAATAGTATCTGCGGTAGGTACACTCCTTCCATTTTACTACTTATATAAGACAACTAATGACCTAGCGCTGGCTAGAACCGTTGCCTTCACAACCATGGTGATCTTTGAAATGATCCTATCATTTCAGTGCAAGTCTCCTGAAACCTACATATTTACCTCAAAAAAGTTGCTCCTGGAGAACAAATTTCTATTCATAGCTATTATCGTATCAATCTTGCTTCAGTTTTTTGTGATTTACATTCCTTCCATGCAAGTCGTGTTCGAAACCGCAAGTCTGGGTCTGAAAGAATGGTTGATGATCCTTTTGGGAAGCTCAGGGGCCTTCATTTTATATCCAAGGCTTTTTGAGGGAAAGAAGCGCGCAATTTCTTGATCCGTAGAAGGTCTTGTTAAATGCTTTTTTAATTCAGATCCGTTGAGGCTTAATTCTTATCTTCTAACTCTCTTTTCTTTATGAGCAAGAAGACGTGTTTTAAGTCGCTAAACAGAAAAACTTTACGTTCTGAATATGAATATATGACCTCCCCTATAGAAGCTACGACAATTCCAGCAACAATTGCGGGCTTAAGGATAACAGCGTGCTGAGATAAACGTGGATGCTGGGCTATTAAAATTATCAGATAAATGGGCAATAAGTAAAAACCTTCAATTAATGTGAACTTCCTGTTTATAACCGTACTTGCAGCAAAGATCGTTATGGCCGCCATCAACATCAAGTCCCACCTGAAACTCTCAACTGATATTGAAGACGCAAATCTGTTCTCAAAATGAGCTTTTAGAAATGAGATGAGCGAAATGCTGCTTGGAAGGAGGAATCCATTGTTAACCTTTGAGCTCATCATGTTCAGCAAGCCTAGCCTTGCCATGTCCTCGTTCTTCATCGCCGAGCGTAATACCATTACTTTTTCAGGCATCTCACTTAATATCGGAGTCAAAACGGATAGAAGGAAGAAGGGAGTTATCCATTCAACCTTTGAGGCAAGCTTAAGCGCTGAGTAAAGGAATGGCTCTGCGTTGAGCGCTATCATTGCAGAGCTCAACAGACCTATTGAAAATCCGAACCACCTTTTCTCTAAGCTCCTCTTGGCAAGGCCTCTTGGTTCCTCTAGCTCCACCTCTGGAGGAATCCGCGTAACCAAGTAGCCGTATAGGATGAAAATACTCAGCATTAGGATCGCATCCAAGAGGCTTATGCTCCCTTTGACCCCTATAATGAGAAAGTAAATGCCAGAGATTAGGAGAAACGTTCCTTCGAGGGCATTTTCTCTCATAAGATCTATCGCTTTGTCTCGCCTTACCTCCTCCACGCCTGCAAGATAGGATACGAAGATGACCAAAGGATAGCCAAGGCAAATGAGCATGATGTTTGCACCTATTATGCTTGCGAAACCGAGGTTAAACTTTCCTTGAAGTGCCAGAGTTATGCAAATAGCGTATTCCGGAAGAGTTTGAGCAAGCGAGGTTATTGCAGCTACCAAGCTGTCTGGAACAACATATTGATACGCTTCAGCCACTTCTGACAAGAGAATGCCGCCCATAACTATGGAAGTACCTGTAAGGATGGCAATGGCTAGCTCATTCATCCTTACCTCCCTACTTTTCCTTAGAAATAAAATCCATACGGTAACTAGACACATGTGAAAGATTGGTCTGATATCCGTAAATAATCGCTTGTGCCATTTAACGGTTCTTTTACCACACTTCACCTTTATGGTCAACGAATGAAGCTGAGATAACGTTTTATCTTACCTCCTGGAGATTATCGTGGCCGGTGATGAGAATTCCTTCAGCGGAATAGTGAAGAGTGATGGGCGGACTGAGGCCTTATATTCCTCTTATCTCGTAAATCAGAACTACATCCCAAGGAAGTTTACCTTTTTCTCCTAAGAGGTTTAAGGCTCCATTAAAAACAAGTTTTGTGAAGCCGTAAATGAAAAGGTCCCGCTTAAGCTCTGAAAAGCCTATTTCCTCTGCCCAAAGCTCTGCATCTGGAAGGCACCAGTCAAGAAGCCCTTTGGCAAGATCCATCATCTCATCACTTCCAGCAAAGATGGGAGACTCAGTACTTATGTGAGACCGTAGCTCAACTTCTGGCCTGCCTATTTCGACCCTACAAATGAGTTTTCCTCCAAATTCCCAGCATCTGCTTCTATAAACCATTGGTCTCGCTCCTTCAAAGCCGCACACAATGATCTCTCCTCCATCAACCCATAATGGCCTTATTTCTTCCAATAAAGCCTCATCTAAAGCTGAGTCAAGCTCTCCGAAAGCAGCTATTCCCAGAGTCACCTCTGAGTCATCGCAAATCCCTGATAATCCATGAATTATTAGCTCAGATATCTCCTCAGATATGGAATTTACCTCTGGTTCCATCTTCTCGTACCACTCTCTAAGAACGATCGGAAACCTCAGGCAGCCATTTGCTAGGAGTCCAGCCCTTTTAAGCTTCATCGTAACAGCAGCTTCCTTGACTCTTCCTCCTCTCTCAATCCCAAGTAAAAGCTCCTGAACCCTTTCTTCATGAAGGAGCCCTTCTAAGTCTTCCTTTATCTCACCTCGTGTGGAGATCACGAATACTAAACTGGTTGACAAGTCGTCTCACATGTAATAAAGAGAACATAAAATAATTTCATCGGCTTCCCAAGAAGCATCTTTTTGTTCTAAGTTTATTTTTCTTAACTGGGAAAGAAGCTGGATGAAGGTAATAGTTGATAAAAGGGAGGAACTCTCTAAGGGCTGGGCTGAAGATATAAGAGCCCTGGGAATCGAAGTTGAGGTAGCTTGGTTAAATGCGGGAGACTTTTTAGTTAAAGGAGGTGGACAAATGCTCCTCTTAGAGAGGAAGGGGGTTTCTGACCTGGTTAATAGTGCAATAAGCGGGAGACTCTTCGAACAGCTTGACCTAATGGCTCATCAGGAAGTCCCCTACTCCCTCATGATAACTGGCGATCCAAAAGAGCTTTATAAGAAGTTTGAGATGTCAGGAAGGGATCCAGACTTAGTTTGGAGGGTTTTCATTGGTGTACAGAATGAACTCGCTCTTTCTGGAGTTCCTACGATAGTGGTGCCAGATGAGGAGCTGGTTCCGAGAACCATCTACCTGCTTGCAAGGAAGATAGAACAGGGATCAAAACCAACCCTTAGGATTGTAAAAAGGAGCAGAACTCTAGCAGATGAACAAGTCGAAGTTCTGGGAACTATAAGGGGCCTAGGCATACTTAGGGCAAGGTCCATAATGGAGAGGTTTAAGACGCTTAGGAGAGTAGCAAACGCAAACCTAGCTGAGTTGATAGAGGTCAGAGGAGTAGGGAGGGGAGTTGCAAAACACATCTTAGAGGTCTTTACAACGCCTTATGAGGAGGCAAAAAAGGTAAAGATAAGTCGGAAGAGAAGTCTGATTTATTGGGAGGAATGATTTCATAAGAAGAGATCTTCTAGGGAGGCTAAGACATAATCAGGCTTTATTTTCGATTTTTTTACCTCTTTCTTATCCGTTACGCCCGTTAATACTAGGGCGGATTTCATTTCAGAAATTTTAGCTCCTTCGATATCTGTGTCTATCCTGTCCCCTATCACGATTACCTCTTCTCTGGGCAGGTTCAGCTTTTTGAGAGCGATGTCAAATATGTGCCTACTGGGCTTACCTACAACCAGGTCTGGATCCTTCCCAGAAGCTGCTGCTATTGCTGCAACGATCGAGCCAGCCCCTGGTATCAAGCCTTCATGGCTTGGAAAAGTTAAGTCCATGTTGGTAGCTACGAACAGAGCTCCACTCCTTATTGCCCTCATAGCAGTCGCTATCTTCCAATAGTCTAAGTGTCTGTCCATTCCAACGATAACAAAGTCTGCACCCTCGCTCCAGCACTCTTCTTTGCTCAAAATTATGAACCCTTGCTCTTTTAACTCCTTGAAAAGGCCATCTTCCCCAACAACGTAGATCCTACCTCCTCTATACTTCTCCTTTAGCAAGGTAGCAGTTGCGTAGCCGCTACTAACCACCTCCTCTATGCTGACGGATAATCCGAGCCTTTCAAGCCTTTCTTTGTAATCAAGTCTTGTTCTAGTTGAGTTGTTTGTGAC
>JAVCBX010000113.1:0-7104 GCA_037917635.1 Thermoproteota archaeon
GTCAATCGCTCCATCAGTTAATCTTTTTAACAAACACGGAAAATTGTCAACTAAGCTAATTGTCTCCAAAAAGGGGCGGTATTTGCGAGAATCTAAGTCAGCTTTTTCCTTCATTGGTTAATTTCGAAGGAGGTCTGCCAAAGATTATGTGAAAGAGCTTCTTGAGTTTAGAAATCTGGGTTCCCAATATACTTCCAAGAAATGTTACGAAGATAACGGCGAGGGTCGCACCAAGAGACCTTTTCGCAGAAGCTGGAAAAATTATAAGAATTAAAACGAGGATTATTCCGATTCCAACCTTGATTCCCTCATATATGGGTTTTCCTGAGGTTCTTCTTACTATAAAGTAGGAAGCGATTGCTCCTCCCAACATGTACACAAAAAACGAGAGAAGTACTATCATAGCCATAGTCTTCTCAGGGAGTTCTGGAAGCTTACCTAAGACAATTCCCCAAATCCAAACAAAAAGACAAGCGAAAATCGATGCAGCCAGGTAATCATAAAGTGTCAGGTTGGATTCCTCACTCAATTTGAACAATTTGGAATGATCTCATTCAATAAAAATTTTTATAGATCTCCTCTAAGGGTTATTGGGATTCCTTGATGCCTAAAATTCCTCTAGATCAGATGAAATTCATTCTAGCTACGGATGTTGGTAGCACAACTACTAAAGCTAGGTTCTTCAAAAGGACAGAGAATGGATGGAGATATGTCATCAGCGGAGAGGCTCCAACTACAGTTGAGAAGCCATATGAGGACGTGACATTGGGAGTTAGAAATGCTGTGAGAGAAGTTGAGGAACTCACGGGCCACAAACTTCTATCTCCAGATGGTAGGGGCATAATAATGCCTTCAAGAAGTAATGAGGGCGTGGACCTTTATGTAACGACAAGCAGTGCGGGAGGGGGCCTCCAAATGATGGTTGCAGGTCTTATAAGAACCATGACTGCTGAGAGCGCTGAGAGAGCTGCCCTTGGAGCTGGGGCCATAGTAATGGATGTCATAGCCAAGGATGACGGAAGGGAGATCTATCAGAAGATAGAGAGGATAAGGCACCTAAGGCCTGATATGGTTCTTTTGGCCGGAGGGACTGATGGTGGGAACGTTAGGGACGTGGTTGAGATAGCTGAGATCATAAAAGCTGCAAGGCCCAAGCCTAGGTTTGGTATAAGCTACAAGCTTCCGATCGTATATGCGGGCAACAAGTACGCGAGGAAACAGATAATGGAGTTGTTGAACGGGGTTTTTGCCCTAGAAATAGTGGACAACATTAGACCCATGCTTGAGGAGGAGAACACAGAGCCTGCTAGAAGGGCAATACACGAACTTTTCATGGAACACGTAATGGCCCACGCCCCGGGCTATGACAAGCTAATGAAGTGGACTGATGTCCCAATAATGCCGACTCCAGCTGGAGAAGGCATGATGATGCAGCTGATCGCAAAGGTGTTCAAGTGCAACGTGCTCGGAGTCGGGCTAGGAGGCGCAACCACCAACATTTACTCCATATATGATGGGAAGTTCGTCAGGAGCGTTAGCGCCAACCTGGGGATGAGCTACAGCATATGCAACGTGATGAAGGAGGCAGGGATCGAGAACATAATGAGGTGGCTTCCATTCGAGAAGAGCCAGGACGACATTAGGAACAGGCTAAGGAACAAGATGATAAGGCCCACGACTATACCTCAGACCCTCGAGGAATTAATGATAGAGCACGCAGTTGCAAGAGAGGCTATAAGGCTAGGATTTGAGCATCACAAGACCCTGGCCAGGCCCCTTAGAGGAGCTAGAAGGAGAGGAGCTCTCTGGGAGGGAGCTGAAATTAGGGACGTCTTTGCCCTTGAGGAGATAACGGGAACCTACATACAGATGATGAACGTCAAGATAATAGCCGGAACTGGGGGTCTTCTTTCTCACGCTCCAAGAAGGGTTCAATCAATGCTAGTCCTCACCGACGGTTTCAGACCGGAAGGAGTGACTAGGATGTTCCAGGATAGCGTCTTCATGATGCCACACTTAGGGGTCCTTTCAACAGTTCATCCTCAGGCAGCATGGGAAATATTCGATAAGGACTGCCTTGTAAGGCTGGGAACCCTTGTTGCTCCAAAGGGAGAAGCAAAGCCCGGAGACAAGGTTTTGGACATAAAGATAGAGATGCCAGATGGATCAACAATTAAGGAGTGTATAGGCTTTGGTGAGATGAAGAGGATACTCATTCCTGAGGGTGTCGAGGCTGACGCCTTCATAGATCCAGCTGGGAAGTTTGACGTGGGGGCTGGACCAGGAAAGCCCTTGAAGACTAAGGTTTATGGTGGAGTTGTTGGAGTGATAATAGATGGGAGAGGAAGGCCTTTGAACCTGCCAGAAGACGACAAGGAGAGAAGAAGGAAGTTGCTTGATTGGTTTGAGGCCCTCGATGCCTATCCAAGGGAGTTCCTAGATAAGATAAGGGAGGAATGGGCATGAAGGTGTCTCAATCTTCCTATGCCTACACCCCGGGTCTTAAGATAAAGAGAGTTACGACTATTAGGAAGGAGAGGAGGTTACCAATACCTGGAGAGGTCCTGGTAAAGGAAGGAGATCTGGTCTCGTTTGACACAGTGGTTGCTAGGACCTTTGTGCCGGGAGACCCCTACATACTGAAGGTTGCAAGGGAGCTTGGGGTGGAAGCGGAGGATCTCTCGTCCTATCTTCTCAAGAAGGTAGGAGACAGGGTGAAGGAAGGAGAAGTGATCGCGAGGTACAGGACTTTGTTTGGCCTAATAAACAGGGAGGTAAGATCACCGGTCACAGGGGTAATTGAGGACGTTTCGACCACGACTGGAAGGATGATAGTTAGAGGGGATCCAAAACCAGTCGAAATAAAGGCATATATCTCTGGAAAGATTACAAAGGTTTTCAAAGACGAAGGAGTTGTTGTAGAGACCAAAGGAGCCTTTGTTCAGGGCATATTTGGTGTTGGAGGGGAGACTAACGGAGAAATAAAGGTACTTGTCGATAACCCCAAGGAAGTGCTCGAAGCTGACATGATCGGTGAGGATTGCAGAGGGAAGATACTCGTAGGGGGCTCTTTAGTGACGAAGGAGGCTCTAGAAAAGGCTATTCAACTTGGAGCAAGGGGTGTGGTCGTCGGAGGAATAAGAGATACCGATTTGATGGATATAGTTGGCTACGAGATAGGAGTAGCCATAACAGGTCACGAAGAGATAGGCCTAACCCTCATAATAACTGAGGGATTTGGGGAGATGCCAATGTCTAAGAAGGCCTTCGAGATTTTCAAGGAGTTCGAGGGATACAGGGCTGCTATGAACGGCGCTACCCAGATCAGGGCGGGAGTCATAAGGCCAGAAGTGGTCATACCTCATGAAAAGGAAATTGAGGAGACGGAAGTAGCTGAACTCGATAAAGGGATTACGATAGGAACCCTAGTGAGGATAATAAGAGAACCCTATTTCGGTCAGATAGGGAGAGTTGTAAGCCTTCCAATAGAACTCCAATTTATAGAGACTGAATCAAAGGTGAGAGTAGCAGAGATAGAACTCGAAGATGGCATAAGGGTGATTGTTTCCAGGGCAAACATAGAGATAATTGAGGAGTAAAAAAGCGCTAGTCTTTTCCTTTCTCAGCCTTTTCCTCCTCCATCAGTTCTTTTATCCTATTTATTAGCTTCTCTATGTTCTCCCTCTTTGATATGAACATTAGAATGTCGTATCCCTTTGCGCCCCACTTCCCTAACAAGGGAAGGATTGGAGAAAGATAAAAAAGCCCCATTTGGCCTCCAACAAATGAAAGAGGCTTGTAACTCTCCAAATAAAGCAGAGCAACGGTTCCAAATCCGGATTTAACGATGCTGGTTGATATTTTCTCTATAAGCTCCTCCTCTTCTTCGGGCGTCAGTTCCCTGGGGAACATTCCGATCACCACGATCAGCAAAATTAAACTCAATCCTCAAATTAAATGATTTCACCTAGAGAAACAGAAAATATCCATAATTTCCAAAAAGAAAAAAGGGAGAAGGGAGAAGCTATTTCACGGAGCAGCGATTCCAAGCCAGTCTCTAAGCAGGAACAGCATCCTGCCCTGGTACTGGGAGAATCTGGTCATTACGGTGTTTCCAAAGGCAGCACCAAAGGCTAAAAGCATCCCATATCTTCCTATCTTTGGAAGCCAAGAGGCTGTTCCAACGTGAACCTGCCTGACTGTGAAGACGAAGTGGGTGAGAGCTGTAATCGTTAATATGAATATAATGATGGCGTTAAATGTTCCGAGAGCAGTTTCAGCAACCAAAGGTCCAGCAGTTGCAGCAATCTGCTTGATGAAATCTGTGTGAACCATACCTCTCATGCTAAGGCCCACTCCCTGGCCGACCAGGAAAGCGATTCCGTACCTATAGATCCAGTAGTACCTCGGGTGATATCTAAAGTACAGGAGAACTCCGAGTATGAAGGGAATTATGTATATGAGCTCACCGGCCTTGAGGTGAGATATTCCGTACTTTTTCACGTTTTCAACTCCCATTACCAGCGCGTGTCCAGCGGCAACCCCTATGAAGGTGTACTCTGCGAACTTGAAGATTATGTTATCCTTGAAAACATAACTAGTCGCAGCTATAGTGAAGAAAGCCGCAATCCAGACGGAAATATCAGTTGATATCATAAATCAGCTCACCCCCTTCTTCCTTTCACCATAATACGCTATGTTACCCAATATGACCAGTAGCAGGACCCAAACTTGCGTCAAGTTCAAGACGTCGGTCGTCTTCATGGCATCTCCGGGCTGCCCTAGGAGCTTCTCGTACTCAGCGGCGCCCCTTATCCCATCCAGCATCCCAGCAAGAGCTCCCACGTCATAATAGGGCTTCAGAGAAGGAGTCATCATGCTAAGCCATCCTCCGCAAGTTACCTTCTTGTACCTGCTATACGCCTGGTAAACCCATCCCTCGGCTACCTCTCCAGCCGTTGTGAGGTATGCAACGACATCTATGTCATCCGCTCCTCTTATGTCTTTCATCATCGGAAGCTGCTCGATAGGAGTACCTTTATAATCTACCGGAGCTGTAGCATGTAAATCTCCCAAAACTCCAGCCATGGCAGTTTGAACTCCAACTATGTACCCTAAGAAAACGTAATCCTCTCCGTACTTCGCTCCATAGACTTCCTCTGGCTTAACCTGGTCCATTATGAGTGGGTATATCACAGATCCTTCCTCCGCCGTGGCCATTATCACTACCTTTAAGTCCTTCGCAAAGCAGTGCCTGAGTATCGCTATGGCAGCAGGTCCAAGCGTCGGATAGCCTCCAGATCCAAACCCAATGTCGAAGAGGACGACATCTCCAGGCTTAAGCTTGTCTATCGTGTTGAAGTAATCGCGGGTTGATTCCGATATCGCTGGAAGAATGCCTAGGGGCCTTATAAGAGGTATTGCCATCAATATTACAACTACACCCAGTACAAACCATCTGGGAAGGGCTCCAACCTTCTCAATGGCCATGAGCTCACCTCCTTCCTAAGTACCCGGTCTCCATGCCTAGAAGTGTTCTTATGCCTAGCACTATTGAGCCTATGCCCACCCCTATCCTTATCCCTCTGTATGCTCCGCTCACAATAACGTCGAAGATCCACATTCTCCAAGTGAAGAAGCCGCTCCAAACTGCAGCTGAAAGAGGAGTGTTTCCAAGGATAACTAGGAAGGCAGTTATTAGGAGAAGAGCCGAATCAACCGTTCTCGCCCTCAAAACCTTATAGGCCCCTGCTGTCATGTAGAAGCAGAGGGAAGCATACATCGTTGCCCCAAGAGGCAGGTAAATCGAGTTATATATCCACTGATACTGATCGCTTACTGAAGTTAGAGTGACTCCAACGATGGCCGTAATCACAAGCAAGGCGAGAAGCCAGATACTAAATACTCTGTCTACTGTGGAAACTGCCCTCCTCATCCTCCTTCCGTAGACTATGAATAGGTTTACTGCTCCAAAGCCCAAAGCAAAGGCTCCAATGATAATCCCCCAGTTCTTGAGAATGGTAAAAGCGTTCTTAGTCGCATCGGTTGGGAAGTAGTACTCTACTACGGCAACCATACCGCTTAGAAAGGTTATCAGAAGGGGAATCTCCCTTTTATACATGATATCTCACCTCTTCACTTACTCAAAAGCTCAACAATCACCTTGACGCCGGCTGTGGAAAGGATCGCTCCAATAATAGCTAGGACTATTCCAGCAAGCTTGTAGACGTCCTGGCTGAATAGACTTCCTATCTTGATTGGATCCTTTGATAAATAAGCATCCGCGGCGAATATCTCCTCACCTATCAGCACGTAGTCAGCTACTGCTGCGAAGAATGGAAGCTGATAGAGCCTAGCTGTTCCAGCAACTTGGTAAGCCCCAACCCTCGCAAAGCTCTCTGCAAACATCATGGACTCGGCCCAGAAAGGCCCGATCATTATGTTGGCAGCTGGTTTTAACCTTGCAGCCATTCCAATAATTCCGCTTGCCCAAGCGAACTGAGTACCTGATAGGTAAGGTAATTGCTCATCAACGTCTAGCTCGTCGAGCTTTCCAGCCTCGGCATACGATTGCCTCACAACCTCTATTGCAACTGGCATCACATCTACAGCAGCCTGAGGTGCTATTAGCCTGGCTCCTTTCTCAGCGCACAGCTTTGCCACGTATCCAAGCACGGAAAGACCTGCAACAGTCTGGGGGGCATATACGCTGGTAAAGGAGCCCATACCTATGATGTCGAAGACGGGTCTACCCATCTCAACGGCTCTTCCAACCGCTTCCTCAATTTTATCAAGTCCTGGAATCCTTCTAACACTAAACTTTCCCTTCTTTCCGTAGTATATTGAAATTATCGTGATGATCCACATCAGTATTAAGGTAATGAAGGCGGTAAACCTACCTGCAGGAATCAGCCATACCATCCTTCTTACCTCCATTTATGAGTTTGTAAGTCAACTTCGACAGTTTATTTAATAAAAACTTTGCTGAAAATATAAGAGGGAGATCATGTGTCAGAGGCGGAAATTATGAGAGATCCTACCTTAGAGGAGTATTTGGGTGGAGGCTTCCTAAGTTTTGGAATAGTAACCTTTATACTTCAAGTT
>JAVCBX010000046.1:0-7080 GCA_037917635.1 Thermoproteota archaeon
CCTCTCAACCTTCCTCTTTATCTCCTCTTCAACCCCTCCTCCAACCCTGCTCACTATGAAAACGGGGGAGTTCTGCTTTAGCTCATTAAGCTCAGCTATCCTAAGCTTAAGCCCTTTCTCCTCCGCCTGTTTTAAGATGTCAAGGGCTAACTCAGCCGACCCTCCGCCGCCACAGCCCAGGATCTCTGCACCAAATATGAGGTCCTCAACCTCTTTCCTAGTAAGGGTTCTCATCTCGACTACCTTGAGGCTTGAATACTATATTTTTTGCTCTCTTGAAAGCAGGCCACATTAGTCCGTCCAAGGAGCCCGATTCAAAATTGATTTCTAGAGCAGAAGGCACCAAGGCTGAAATTAACATTACAGCGGAATTCCACAATTAGTTCATTAAATATTGAACGTGATATTGTTTAGAGAGGTTCAACGACCGGTGGAAAGTGATGAATAAGAAGGAAGGAAACGAGGAAGGTGGATATCTTCTCAAGTTTAGGCTAACTGATTTCATGCAGCCAGAATGCACTTGTAAAATAGAGAAAAGAATCCTCGAGATAAAGGGGGTTAGAAGTGCATCAATCGACCCCTAAGCGGCGTCATCTTAGTAGAGGCAGAGGATCCATCCGTGGAGCAAGAGGTAACAACGGTCCTGAAAAATTGTGTTATCGCTGTGAGAGGGAAGCCCCATTATCCCACAAAGTTAGGGGAAAGGTTGAAGTTCACAGACACGTAGCAAAGGAAGAAGATCATCACACCAGGATGGAGGTTGAGAGGAAGTTCCTTATCTCGCTGTTTCTCACCCTTCCCGTCTTGGTGCTTTCCCCGTCCATTCAGTCCATCCTAAAATTTTCTATCCTAGCCTTTCAGTTCTCAGATTTCCTTCTTTCGGGACTTGCAACGGCAGTTGTGGTTTATGGAGGAAAGATCTTCTTTGAAGGGGCTGTAAAATCCATCAAAAGAGGAGTTTTGGACATGAACGTCTTGGTGACGTAGCGGTCTTTAGCGGCTACCTTTACAGTCTGGCATCCACCTTCTTATACAAATCCGTTGACTTTTACTGGGAAATCACGACGTTGGTGGTCTTCCTTCTTTTCGCTCATTGGATGAGATGAAAGCAGTTAGAGGAGCCTCTGGAGCCCTTAGAGAGCTCATTGAGCTCATACCAGCTAGGCTAATTTGATCAAGGGGGACAAGGTGGTTGAAGTTCCCACAGAAAGCCTAAGACCAGGAGATATCGTCCTCGTTAAGCCAGGTGAGAGGATTCCCGTCGATGGAATCGTTATTTCTGGGAGAACGAGCGTCAACGAGACCATGATAACTGGGGAATCGAAGCCAGTCCCAAAGTCAGAGGGAGATGAGGTGATAGGCGGGACCATAAACGGCGAGAGGGCCATTAGGGTTAGGGTGGAGAGGACTGGAGAGGACACCGTCCTGTCCCAAATAGTAAGACTTGTTGAAGAGGTACAGGCTACTAAGCCAAGGGTTCAAAGGCTGGCTGACAGAGCTGCCCATTACTTAACCATCATAGCTTTGATTGCGGGCCTCTTCACCTTCCTCGTGTGGAAGTTTGCCATGAACGCCTATACAGCTCTTGCAGTTACCCTTTCGATCACTGTTGTTGTCATAGCTTGTCCCCATGCCCCTGGCCTTGCGGTTTTGCCTTGCGGTGCTAACTACAATAGCATCGGCTCTCGCTGCGAAGGCTGAGATTCTCATAAGAAATGGAGAAGCCCTCGAATTGGCGACAAAGCTTGATGTAATAGTCTTTGACAAGACGGGAACCTTGACAAAGGGCGAGTTTGGCGTTACAGATGTGATAACTGCGAGAGGAGTTAGCGAGGAGGAACTTATGAGGAAGGCCGCATCCGTTGAAGTAAACTCTGAGCACGTTATAGCGAAGGGCATCGTGAAAAAGGCAAAGGAGATGAACATCAGGCTTCAAGAAGTTGAGGAGTTCAAGGCAATTCCAGGCAAGGGGGTTAGAGCTAAGGTTGGGGAAGAAGATGTTTACATCGGGAACGCGAACCTTCTAAGGGACTTAGGAATCGATCTAAGTCAATGGATGACTGAGGTTAAGCGCTTAGCTTCTCAAGGTAAGAGCTTGGTTTTGTTTCCTCTGGAAAAGAGCTGGAAGGAATAATTGGTCTCGCAGACCTGATAAGGGAGGAATCGAGGAAGGCCGTTGAGGCCCTAAAGAAGATGGGAAAGAGGGTGATTATGCTCACTGGGGACGATAGCCAAACAGCAAGTTATGTGGCCGAACAGCTTGGTTTGGACATGCTCTTCGCTGAAGTTCTTCCTGAAGATAAGTCCAAGAAGATAGAGGAACTGCAGGCTGATGGAAGCGTGGTTGCAATGGTTGGAGATGGGATAAACGATGCACCAGCCCGGTGAGGGCAAACATAGGGATAGCGATCGAAGCTGGAACCGATGTCGCTATAGAGTCTGCAGATGTGGTTCTTGTCAAGAACGATCCAAGGGATGTTGTAAGGCTGATAAGGCTTAGCGAAGCAACTATGAGGAAGATGATGGAGAACCTAGTATGGGCAACCGGCTACAACGCCATAGCGATTCCGGCAGCTGCGGGTCTCTTCATTCCAGTTGAGGTAACCTTGAGGCCAGAGTGGGGCGCTCTTGCCATGGCTGCGAGCACCATAATAGTTGTGTTAAACGCTCAACTGTTGAGAAGAGCTAAGATCTGAGATATTGGAGTGGTCATGCTGATATGACCGCTATCATCATTCCCAACGCTAAAAGCCCCCATCCCAGGACTATTAAGTAGCCTATGATCTTCCTAAGCGCCTCAACAAAGGTTAGGAGGAGATAGAGGGCAGTTATGACTATGAGAGTTGAAATCGCGCCACTAAACTGGGATGAAAGCTCTGGATTGGCTCCTAGAACTGTTTGTTCCAGAATCTTATCTATCAGGTTCTGAAGGAAGTTAAGCACGCCCAAGATAACACTAACAACCCCTATCAATTAAGATCACCGAGCATGTCTTGTACCTCCACCTTATTAGTGCACTGGCCGTTGTTAATTTTTTCATTAAAACTTAACTCAAATTCTTTGGATGGAGCTCAAGTCCAAGGAAATTGAGATGAAAAGGGTTGAAAATGTGATTAGATCATGCACGCTTTGCCCACTTCACTTATCCAGGACGAATGCGGTTCCTGGAGAGGGATCTCTAAGCGCAGACATTATGTTCATAGGAGAAGCCCCTGGAAGGAACGAGGATCTGCAAGGAAGGCCCTTCGTTGGGGCTGCTGGGAAGCTCTTAGATCAGCTTCTAGAGCTTGCAGGTCTGAAGAGGGAAGACGTTTATATTACGAATGTTGTTAAGTGTAGACCTCCAAACAACAGAGATCCAGCCGAATCGGAGAAGGAAAAGTGCAGACCTTACCTGATCGAGCAGATAAGGATAATCTCTCCTAAACTTATTGTAACTTTAGGTAGACACAGCATGAAGGAGCTGCTTGAGCTGTCTGGATGTAGAGCCACCTCCATAATGAGGGAGAGGGGGAAGGTGAGGAGGGTTAACCTTTTCGGTCATAAAATCCTTTTAATGTCAACTCTCCATCCCGCTGCAGCGCTTTACAATCCTAGAATGAAAAGGTTTCTTGAAGAAGACTTTCTCAAAATAAAAGAGCTCTTGGAGTTGATTAGAAGCCCAGAGGAAGCGGGCCTTGGAAAGTACCTTGATTAAAACCTCGCTATCATTATTAACTCGTCCCCCCTGTAAAGGTCCCTGATGACGCACTCTGGCTTGGCGTTAAGCGTCTTAATGTAGAGCCTTTGGGCTTTATTTTCAGTTCCTGTTGTTACTTCTACAAGCTTCAGCCTCGATCCCCTCTCATTGAGGTATTTCTTCATTTCTTCGAGGGATCGTAAGACCAACTTGCTACCTATTCCCTTCCCTCTGTATTCCTTCAAAACCCCTATTTGCTCAAGTTCCAGAACAGCTTCCTTCCTAAAGCCTCCCTTCTCGACCCAAAGTATGTAGCCTACCACCTTTCCATCAGCTTCGGCTACGAAGTACTGCATCCTTGGATAGGCCCTGATATTGCACCTTATCCAAGTTTCCACCACTTCAGGATCCCTCATTCCCCTGAAGCAGTCTAGGTAAACTTGAACCATCCCCTTTACGTCCTCTTCCCTCATCCTTCTAATCAGGACTTCCATGCTCCCACCTCAGAGCACAGTCACGGATTTAGCTAAGTTCCTGGGTTGATCTACGTTGCAACCTCTCTCAATAGCGAGGTAGTAGGCAAGGAGCTGAAGGGGAACTATCATCACAATCGGTGAGAGGGAGTTCTCAGGTGGAGTCCTTATGAATTCATCAAAAACCTCGTGCCTCTCGTCGGATAGCCCTATTATTTTTCCTCCCCTTGACTTTATCTCCATGGCATTTCCAAGGATATGATCCCTTGTCTCATCGTTTGGGGCTATGGTAATGCAAGGCGTCCCCTCTTCTATCAAAGCCAGGGTTCCGTGCTTCAGTTCGCCTCCAGCAAACCCTTCAGCGTGAATGTATGAAACTTCCTTTATCTTCAGAGCTCCTTCCAGCGAAGTAGCGTAGCTTATCCCCCTTCCAATTAAGAAGAGATGTTCTGAGCTCGATAATTCCTTTGCCACCTTCTTGATCTTGCTTACCAAGGAGCCGTCGTCGAGCATGTGAGAGACTAGGTTCTCAGCCTTTTTAACATCCTCCTTCGCCTTATTAAGCCTTCCTGCTAAATTATTCGCCAGCAAGTAAAGGAGTGCAAGTTGAGAGGTGTAGCTCTTAGTTGCAAGCACGCAAATCTCTGGCCCAGCGTTAATAGTTAAATACACATCGCTCAATCTCATGAGGCTTGAGCCTATCACGTTAACTATTCCAATTACCTTTGAATCCCTGCTCTTAGCCATTCTAACGCTCTCAAGAACGTCTGCAGTCTCACCGCTTTGTGATACAGCTATAACCAAGGCATTCTCGTCCATTAACTTGGAAATCATTGGAAACTCAGATGCTAGAATTGCTCTCGCGTTTATCCCCGAGATGTCAGCAAACCAGTAGCTTGCTGCAACGCATGCGTGATAGCTGGTTCCAGCGGCTATCAAGAAAACCTTATCTGCCCTCGTAATTAGTTCTGATGCCTCTTCTATCCTGTCATCTTGACCTAGAACCCTGCTTATCGTGTATCTTTGTTCCATTATTTCCTTTATCATGAAGTGGGGGTATCCCCCTTTCTCCGCATCTTCAACGCCCCAAGGAACTTTATTTACCTCTTTGTTAACTGGTTTCCCTGTTTCAGCGCTGTAGACCTTCACGGAATCTCTGCTTATCACCGCAACCTCCATGTCATCCAAGAAGATGACGTCTTTCGTATACTTCAGGAAGGCAGGAACGTCGCTCGCAACGAATTTCTCTCCCTCTCCAATCCCTATTACCAAAGGAGACTTGTAACGGACTGCAAAGATCTTGTCAGGGTGGTCCTCAAATATGGCAAGGAAGGCAAAGCTCCCCCTAAGCCTAGAAGTTGCCGAAAAAACGGCTTCTAGAGGATCCTTGCCTTTCAGATAAAATTCTTCAATCAGGTGGGGGATTACCTCCGTGTCCGTCTCGCTCATAAACGCATGTCCTAAAGAGAGGAGCTCTTCTTTCAGCTCCAAATAGTTCTCTATTATTCCGTTGTGAACAACAGCTATTTTGCAGTCACAAGAGGTGTGAGGATGAGCGTTTGCTTGATTTACGGCTCCGTGCGTTGCCCAGCGAGTGTGAGATATGGCTAATTTTCCTTCTATCTCCTTGAAGTTGTACTTCCTGCTTATCTCGTCGATCTTTCCCGCGTCCTTCAAAACGCGAAGGCCTGAACTTATGAAAGCAACTCCTGCCGAGTCGTATCCCCTGTATTCAAGCCTCTTTAAACCTTCAAGTACGATGGGTCCGAGCTTTCTAAACCCTATGTAGCCGAAGATTCCGCACATCTGCTAAGCACCAAAGAGGCTTTTTAAGGAAATCAGGAAGATCAGAAGAGGCATCCTTATTTAAAACGAATCCAAAAGAAGGCTAGAGGAGTATTGTCTCTAATTTTGGCTCTGAGCGCGCTTAAGGCTAAAATATTACAAATTGTACCATAACGGTCCAAAGTAGGCTAGGAATAGGCAAACCAAAAGGTCCTCTATGACAGCCTTGGTGCGCTAAATGAATCCTCTTAAAACTACTCAGAGCCTGAATAGAAGGGATTACCGAGCTCTTCAGTCGAATGTTAAAAGAATATCACACCAGCGCTTGCGATGTTCAAGGGGGTCGGCTCCATCACCATGTGAAGCATGTTCTCCGCAAATTCCTTCAGTATCTCCCTAGCTCCCTTTGGCGGACTTATTTCTTTCTGCTCTTTCCTTTCACTATTTTTCTCGCGTTCTATTGGGCTAAGAGCGTAGTATTGGAAGACTATACCACCTTTCCAGTCGTAAACCCCGATTACGTGGATCTTGTCCCAATCGATTTCAATCTCTATCTCATCCGAAAACTCCTTTGAAGCCTCCTTTTTTGACCTTTATACATGAAGAGATAGAAGAAGAACCCGTGATCACCGAACTTTTTTAATGATGGATATCCAAAGGTGTGAACCAGCTTTACGAAGAGCCTAGGTATCAAGGAGGGCCACTCGTACCTAAGGTAGGTCCTTCATATAGCTCCTTCTTCCATTCCTCTCTTATACCCTTCAAGGTCTGTCTATTAAAGACGAGGACGTTTTTTAAGAACTTTTTTGTTCTCTCGGACAGGTAGTCCTCCCACTTTCAAGGTATTCCAGTAACCAACCAAGCGCATGATCTTCGAACTCCCTATTGGACTCATCTTCCTCAAGGAAGAATTTAATGCTCAACAAGGATCACCTTCCCAGACTGGGAATATTATTAAAGAATTTTTATCATTTCTTGTAAGATACGTAGAACTCTTGTTTGCATTGAGGCATTGAGCGCCTCAAGTTAGGCGGTAGCTTTGCTGTTCTCCAGTCGATCCCCCTCTTGATAGCTACATCAATCATCTTTAACATTTCAGCTGGATCGGCAGGGGGTTCTTCATTAACGAGGTGTCTGAAACAT
>JAVCBX010000062.1:0-7041 GCA_037917635.1 Thermoproteota archaeon
GAAAGATAATATTGCTTTTTTACCCCACTTCTAGCCTCTTGCTCGCCTCCCAGAGGCCATGAAGGTTGCAGTATTCCATCACATGAAGGGTTGAACTCTTCCTAAGCCTCATTTTGAACTTGACATGCGGCTCCCCGTAGGCAGGGCCAAAGTCGAAGGTTGCAACGTGTATAGGATTAAATGGCCTTTCATCCTCCTTCACGAAGACCTGCATCCACTTGATGTGGTGTTCTATCGTATTTGGATGAGGAACCTCCTTTCCCACCACGACTGTAACCTCAAAGACTTCCTCAGGAGAAACCCTATCAGGTGCTTCTATGTAAGGAGTGTGTTTTTCACCCAAGACTTTCTCTTCTTTCTCCTTCGTATATATGAGGTCGCCAATTCTCTCTTTCTCCAATTACGTCACCTTTCATATCATTTATCAGAACAATTAAGGTACTTTTCATTACCTCGTTAATTATCAAAATGCTCTACTCCTGATAAGCAGAGTGGTGCAAATCGCCCCTTTTTATGGACGAACGCGCATAAAGATCAATCAGCAAGCTTCAAAATACCCTTTAATTCCAACAAAGATCTTATAACAGGTACTCCCGCAGGATAGGCCCTGAGTTTTCCCCTTGAGAGGAGAATCGACCTTAAACCTACTTTCAATGGATTCTTTACGTCTAATAACAGGTCATCACCAACGTAAATTGATTCTTCCCTTCTCAACCTTAAAAGAGCAAGCATCCTTTCATAAGACTCTGGATTTACCTTGTTTAGCCCTATATCCTCGCTGTAAACGCTTTTCTCTATCGTGCTGAGGATCCCGACCGAGAGAAGCTTTGCCTCCTGCCACTTCCTTATGCCGTCGGAGAAAACGTAAACCTTCATTCCTAAACCCTCTAACCACTTAAGCACCTCAATTACTCCCTCGACTGGCGAAAGGTTTTTCAGAACGAGCTCCCAGTACTCCCGCTCTAACAACTTTGGATCAGCGTTAAGGCCAAGCTTCTCTACCAAAGAGGCGAATAAAGGCCCTTTAAGGTATTTCTTCGGCAACTCTGGGAAATTAGCATAATGCTCAAGCTTTACCAATTCATAGCTCCTCACAAAACTCCTTGGATCCTTCAAATACTTCCTTCCAAGCTCCTCCAAAGCCAATCTCCTGGCCTGCCCGTACTCAACCAACGTGTCATCTAGATCAAATATGACATTTTTGGCCGCCTCAAAGTATCCATGCAATCCTCCAAGCTTAAAGAAGGTCCTCTCTAGCTCTTCTCTAACTATCTCCAAGTTTTTACCCATGAAAAAGAGGTGGGACTCGCATCGACAATCGCTACAGCCAAAGCCAGGAACCGATTCCCCATTCATGATATTAGCAAGCTGGTGCTCCTCTTCCTTGTTTGATGTCTTCCTGTAGATCGCGGTCATTGGAAAAAAGTATGGATGGGCCACTAAATAGTCGATGTGCCATCTCAAGGTCTTTCTCTTCTTAAAGTGCCTCTCAACCCTTTTCTCGAGATTGTTGATTGCTGAGCCGACATAAGCGTAATAGCCCTCATCAAGCTCCAAAAGGCCCAATGAGCCTATCTTAATGTCAGCTTTTGACGTTAGCTTTCCCACTAGGCAATATATGCCAGCTAACATTATCAGAATCCTGGAGGCCTAACGTCCATTACTTCTGGGTTAACTAGCGTTGGGGGCTTCTTACCCTCCTTAAATGCGATCAGGTTTTCCGCAACTATCTCAGCCATTCTAGATCTCGTCTCAAAGCTAGCACTCGCTATATGGGGTGCAACAACTACGTTTTCCAGTTTAAGTAACGGGTTGTCAGGAGGAGTCGGTTCCTCATAAAACACATCGAGAGCAGCTCCCGCTATCCATCCCTCTTTTAGGGCCTTTATAAGGGCCTTCTCATCCACAACCTTTCCTCTCGCAGTATTTATTAGGTATGCGGTCTTCTTCATGAGCTTTAACTCCCTCTCTCCGATCATTTCCTTTGTTTCCGGGGTCAATGGGACGTGAAGGCTCACAAAATCAGATTCCTTAAGGAGCGTGTCCAGATCCACGTACTGAATCCCCAACTCCTTTTCTAGGTCCTCTCTCCTCACCACATCGTAGTACAATATTCTCATGTTGAAGCCCTTCGCTCTCCTCGCAACTGCTGATCCTATCCTGCCAAGTCCAACTATTCCGAGGGTGGCTCCGTAAATGTCTCTCCCGAGGAAGTATAAGGGATGCCATCCAACCTTCCACTTCCCTTCTCTAACGTACCTATCTGCCTCAACTATCCTCCTAGCCACAGCCATCATCAGAGCCATTGTGAAGTCTGCAACAGTCTCAGTTAACACTCCGGGCGTGTTTGTAACGTAAATTCCTCTCTCTGTTGCTGCTTTAACGTCTATGTTATCGTATCCAACGGCGTATTGGGATATTATCCTGAGTTTTGGTGCCGCGTCCATAACTTCCGCATCTATGGGATCGGTCAGCAAAGAAACTAAAGCATCAACCTCTCTTACTCTCTCGATTATGACTTCCTTTGGAGGAGGCGCCTCTTCAGGCCACAGATCCACTTCAAAGTGCTCCAATATCTTATTAAGACCTCTTTCAGGTATCTTTCTAGTCATAAAGAGCTTTAGCTTCATGTCGATCCACAACATCTCGATCCGACTTCCTAAAAATCTGTTGGTTCCAGAAAGACTACCTGAAGACTAGTCCCGTCTCAAAGTACCAAAGGTACAAATCCAGTTCTGCTAGGCTAGTATCGCTTAACCTAGCAATTTCTCTAAGCCTTTCCTCGAACAAAATGTACCTTTTTCTCGTTAAGCTTCGAACCTCACCTATCAGGCCGTACTTCTTCATGACCCTAAGGATGTGTCTGTCTATTATTGCGAGGTTCTTTCTGCCTATGTTCCTAAGGAAATGGCTTGACTCCTTCATTCCGAAGCCCAGTATGCTTTTCCTCAACCATTCTCTGGCATCAAAATCCTGAAGCTCAGGAATGGTTTTGCGAACTTCATTAAGCCTTTCCCTAGCTCTAACTATGTAGTTTGCCCTTAAATTGTAGAATCTGTGGCCCATTGATCTCAGGAAAGATGAAATCTCCTTTTTGTCTCCCTTAACTAAAAGGCCGGATCTCTCTAGCTCGACGACAATCTCGTAAGCCTTTAAAGCTGAAAAGTTTGCTGCAAGCAAGCAGAAAACCATCTCCTTGAACCAAGCCCACTCATCCAACCTTCCAATGAGCTCAAACTCTTTAAGCCTCTCTTCCACCTTCATCCTCACATTTTGCCTGCTTTTCAGTCCTGTAACTACCCTTGCAAGCTCTCTGACTCTCATCCCTGTACGATTGTCCTGCGTTACGATTAAGTATTGCTTTGAACATCCGATATTTAAGAAGGGAATCGTGATCAAAATGTCGGAGGAAGAGAATTTCGTTGAGATCTTAAAAGAGCTGCCAGGTGTGGGAAACGTTACTGCTAAGAAGCTGATAGAAGCTGGCTACGTCACTCTTGAGTCTATAGCACTGAGCACGCCCGCAGAGCTGGTAGTAAATGCAGGTCTTACTGAATCTACGGCAAAGAAGGTGATAAATTCTGCAAGGGAAAAGTTGAGCATAGAAGTTACGACCGCTTACGATTATTACCTGAAGAAAAAGGAAATTTTAAGGATAACTACGGGCTCAAAGAGCTTAGATGATCTGCTAGGAGGAGGGATTGAAACTCAGGCTATTACAGAGATTTATGGTCCCTATGGCTCTGGAAAAACACAACTTGCTCACCAATTGGCCGTTACGGTTCAACTTCCAATCGAGAGGGGAGGAATTGAAAGAGGCTGCCTTTTCATAGATACTGAGGGAACATTCAGGCCAGAGAGAATAATACAGATAGCAGAGGCATTTGAGTTAGATCCGAGCGAGGTTTTGAAGCGAATACTTTATGCTAGAGCCTATACAAGCGATCATCAGATCTTAGTAACGGCTAAAGCTGAAAAGATGCTTAAGAAGGAGAACATAGGACTTATAGTGGTCGATTCCTTGATAAGTCACTTCAGGGGAGAGTACACTGGAAGAGAGACTCTTGCTGAAAGGCAACAGAAGCTAAACAAGTACATACATATGCTACTTAAGTACGCAACTGGCTACAACCTTGCGGTCCTGGTTACAAACCAGGTTATGGCGGATCCAAGCACTTTCTTCGGAGATCCAACCAGACCAACTGGAGGACACGTTATAGGACACGGGGTAACGACCAGGCTTTACATAAGAAGGAGTAAAGAGGGCAGGAGGATAGTAAGGCTTACTAAAAGCCCATATCTTCCGGAGGGCTCTGCGGAGATCATGATAACTGAGAGGGGAATCACCGACGTTTAGGCGGTGAAGAAGAGCTGTCGAAAGGGCTTTTTGAGAGGGAAGGGGGGAGAATAAAAGTTCTCCGAAGAACTCAGGTTATTGAGCTCATGAACTGCTTGGGGTTATCCCCTCATACTCACATAGCCCTTCTGAATGGAAGGCCCTTGCCAGAGGATTATCCTCTGAGGCCCGGGGATTTGTTAGAGTTTCTGAAGTACTCAGTCCATGAAAAGAAAGAAGGAGAGGAGTTGGGTTGAGGAGACCTTGCGACCGTTGCGGTGAAAGAGAGGCTGTAATAAGGATCCATAGCATTGGTGAGAGCATATGCGATGAATGTCTAGCTCACAGGATCTGGAGGAGGGTAAAGCCAGTTCTCGATAGGGAGATAGAGGAAGGGGATCTTGTTGCAAGCGCTCTTTCGGGCGGCAAGGACAGTTCCTTAACCCTTTATTACCTTTGGAAGTACAAGAAGGAGTCGGAAAAGAGCTTCGACCTGCTTGCAATTACAATAGATGAAGGGACCTGTTACAGGGCGGAGTCGATATCCAAGGCAAGAGAGCTGACATCAAATCTTGGAGTGAGGCACAAAGTTGTTAAGATGAGCGAGGTATTTGCTTTTTCTATCCCCCAGGTCCAAATCCTACTCTCTAGAGGAACCGTTAGGAGAGACGTCTGCACTTATTGTGGAGTGTTTAGGAGACAAGCGCTCAACATAATTGCCAGAGAGGAAGGGGCAACGAAGGTGGCAACTGGCCATAACTTAGATGACATGGTTCAAACCATGTTCATGAACCTAATAAGGGGAGATATGAGTGCTATGGCCCGCTTTTTCTCAAAATCACCGTCTGAGAAGCTTATTCCGAGAATAAGGCCCCTATCAAGGGTATCAGAGAAAGAAGTTACTGTCCAAGCGATTCTATTGGGACTACCAGTTCACTTCGGTAAGTGCCCACTTGTTTCCGGGATGAGGGTCAAGGTTAGAAGGATACTGGACAAGCTAGAACAGGAGAATCCCGGTTTTAAGGAAAGAGCCTTCAGCTTTCTCGAGAGGCTTGTTAAAGATGCGCTTCCGGAAATGACTTCTAGCTTCAAATTGAGGTACTGCAAACAGTGCGGGGAGCCAACAAGCGGAGAGCTGTGCAAGGCATGCCAATTCAAACAGGAGCTAGTGGAAAAATTAGTTCAGCCTACGGATTAATGGTAAGAGGAGTTAGCTGGGTTGTCCTTGGTATATAATGGGTTGGCTCCTGTCTTGGCCTTAAACCATATTCAAAGGCTCTATCGGAGTAATTAAGTGCTAAGTACATTAGATCTCTACCTAGGATCGTCCCTAGCCCGCCTTTAATGCATCTAAGTTCATCAAATCTGCCTAAATCATCTCTAGGTAGCCCTTTTCCCGAAATCAGGAGGGGTACCGGGTCTCCGGAGTGCTTTCCAATTGAGCAAGGGGTCGAATGATCCCCAGTTATGATCAAAAGGTGATCTTCAGCGAGGTCTAACAAAGGTTCGAGCGCTCCATCTATCCTCTCCAAGACGTCAACCTTCAGTTTAGGATTCTTCATATGGGAAGCTACATCAGTTCCCTTTATGTGAACGAACACGAAGTCAAAGCCGGAATTAAGGACTTCAAGGGCCTTTTCGACCTTTCCCTTGAAGTTAGAATCTGGCATGCCAGTAGCTCCCTTTACCTCAAAAAGCTCCATTCCCAAAGCCTTAGCAATGCCCTTGTAAAGTGGGCCAACCGCAATAGCACCAGAAACTAACCCCCATCTATCCTCAAAACTTGGCACGCTTAGCTTAGATGCGGCCCCTCTGGGAAGCACGATGTTTGCTGGGGGTAAGCCCCGACCCTTCCTGTCCAAATTAACTTCCAGTTCTTTGAGAACATCGTAAGACTTTAGAACGAATTCTCTAAGAGCTTTAGCTGTCCTAATGGAGCTTGGCGAATCAGTTAAAGGTAAAGGCTCTAAAACAGGATATCCAACTTCGTGAGGATCGACATCAGTCACTTGTGGAGATAATTTGGATCCTTTTAAGATTAGAATTCCTCTGTGCTCAAGAGTATGCTCAACTATCGCTCTTACCTCCCCTCCTAGGAGCTCCATCTCACCTAGCGCAAAAGCAACTTCCTTAGCCTCCTCCCCCGAGATCCTTCCTGCCCTCCTGTCCCTAATTATAAGGTTCCTTCCCCTCCTCTCAACTGTTCCGAAGTTTATTCTGAACACCACATCCTCCTTTTCTATATCTATTCCCCATCCCAAGGCTTCAAAATACCCCCTGCCAGGATATTCGCTTTTAACGTCATATCCTAGCATCGAGAGCTGAGCTATGTCACTGCTTGGAGGAACCCAGGGGCTGAATGGATGATGCCTTCCTATCATCCCATTAGTAGCCAAGAAATCGAAGCTTGGAAGATCTGCCTTTTGGAGAGGAGTTAACCCGTTAAATTCTGCACAGGGTCTATCTCCTAGTCCATCCAAAATCACGAACATTATCTTCCTTGACATCACGGTCACTAATCTCACTAGCTCTTAGTTAAAAAAGAGTTCTTAGCGGAAAGAATTATAGGAGCAGAGTAAAATCGCTTAGAACCTCAAAATCGAAACGAGGCTCAAATCATTAAAATAAAAAGAAATTAGGGAGATCTAAAACACAATGAAGCTTTCTTTTAGAAAAATAACAGAAAATTGATTAAGAGCAAATTA
>JAVCBX010000091.1:0-7036 GCA_037917635.1 Thermoproteota archaeon
TTGTAGTATAGCCGGGATAATACCAAAAGCCTGTTCGTGGATCTTTGCCAGATCTATATCGCCCTTTTCGAATCCCAAAATGAAGGTGAGGGAAAGTTTTTCCGTGATCCTTCGGTTTTCCGGAAATATATCCAATTGGTTTACTACTCGATACTAACTTTCCAGGAGTTAGTTTTATTCCTCCCTCTCCAGGACGTTTCATGTGGTAATAAACGCTGGTCACATACTCTCCTTTGATATTGTGTTCAATAACCACAGTATATCCGAGAGCCACGCCAGCATATTTTACAATCCCATCTGCCATTGGATAGACTTTAGTACCTTCACTTCGCGCTACATCTTCCCCAAGGTGGTATCCGCTACAAGTGCCGGGATACTTCTTTCCAATCTTCGGATCACCTGACCAGGTATTAAAATCTTGGGTTATGGGAGACCACTCCCCTTCGAGGGGGTACCGAACTGTAGTAACATAGGGAGGTTCTTGAGCGAGAGCTATATTTGTGAAAACGAATAAGAGAGTGATGGCACTTAAAGTTAATCTCAACTTCTTCACCACTAATTTGAGTTGCAAGAAGGCTCACCTCCCAAATTTAAAAGTAGATATTAAAGCATCATCATAGAATCCCCATATTTTAAGGACATATTTTCCTTGAAAGAAGGCCAAGCATTATCCCAGCCGGGCCAGCTCCTATCACTGCAACTATGTCCCCTACTTCCAAGTTTACCCTCTTAATAGCCCTTATGCAGCAACCAAGAGGCTCTATAAAAGTGGCTTCCTCAAATGAAATGTTTTCAGGAAGCTTTAACGTGTCAAACCTTACATTCGCGGCAGGAACTCTGAAGAACTCCGCGAACCCTCCGGGATCGAGGTGAGTTCTCCTAAACTGCTCACACATCGTAAAGCTCCCGCGTACGCAATAATGGCAAGACATGCAGGGAACGTGATGATGGACGAATACTCTGTCACCTACAGAGAATTTCGAGCCATCTCCAGCTTTAGCAACGATGCCTGATGGTTCATGGCCTAGGACGAGGGGAGCTCTATCTTTCAGGTACCACTCCATTAGATCTGATCCGCAGAGGCCGCAAGCTCTCATTTCAACTAGTATCTCACCACGGGATATGCTCGGAATGGGCCAATCCTCACAGCGAATATCTTCATGAGAGTAATATACAGCTACCCTCAACCTAACTAGCCTTTGGCGCGCCTTTAACTTATCATGTTATCGATTTGCACGACGGCAGTCCTAGACAACTGTTTCTAGAACTCCAATCTCGCTTGTCTTTGATCTTTTTCAACTATCTCAATAAATTTGTCCCTTACGGGCTTGTAAACCTTCTCGAAGAAGCTCCTTTGATCTAGTAGAACTTCCCTCGGGAACTTGGAGATGTACCTGAGAGCAACTTCCCAAGCTAGATCGTAGGGCATAACTGAGCTTATCCTAGCTGCAATTTGCCTGTCATAATCCTCCGGTCTTTGAACCTGATCTCCAATCGCGAAAAAGCCCTCTTTCGAGAGATATGCAACCTCGTTTCCAATTCTCTCCTCTAGCCTCTCCTTTGGAGTTTTTGAAGGGAGTTCAGCTGGCCTTTCCCTTGCTGCCTGCCTTCCAACTCTTCCACCCGTTCTCTTCGCCCAGGCATAGAAAATTGCCCTATTTAGGCCGAATGACTTTGCTTTTTTGATGTCTCCCCTTAAGACGTAGTACCTTGCAGCTTGCAACAGGCCCATTACTTGGAACCTCCCAAGCTTCTTGGCCCTCATCCTATGCCTTTCCTCCCTTTCTTTCCTTACTCCAGCCCTAGTTCTAACCAAACCAAGGGATCTGGCCTTAAAATAACCACCTATCTCGCCCATCGCTCTTTTCGCTATTTCGTCGGCCTCCCCAACCTCGTGCTCTCTCCACCTCCTGTTATGCCTTATATCCTCTGGATTAAGCCAGTCAAGGGAGAAATCATCTATTTCATTAGGCTTGAAGCAAATAACTGCCAAATTAAGGGATCTGTGGAGAGAAAGAGGCGTTGTAAATACTCTCTTTAAATCCATGTCATTTTCTACCGCTAAAGGCCTTTCTTCATTCTTAAAAGGTTTAGCCAGCTCCTTTATCCTCTCATCGATCCTCCTGATGACGTACTCAACCACAGAATATGATAGGTCCAGAGGATTGTGCTTCTCAAGCAGCTCAGGGGAAAATGCCTTTTCATGAATGTGAACGTGGCAACCTCTCCCAGACCACTTTAGAAATACGGATTTAACAACTCCTGCCCTCTCAAGCTCATCAATTACTAACCTTGCAGCCTCTAGAGTTTGTTTCCACCTTTCCAGCTCGTTATCTATGTCCCAGATGGGGGAAGATAGGACTATGTTCCTCGGATCTTCAAGCTCTTCCTTTGAATTAAGCCTTCTGTAAACGTTTGCCGTTGCATAGAAGGTTCTAGGCTTAAAGAGCCTGTATCTACGCAGAAGATCATCAATATCGCTGATTTCATCCAAGCTTAAGGGCCTTCCGCCAACGTATCTGAAGAAGCTCCTCTTCCCCTTCTCTTGAGGCTCTGATTCTAGGGCTATCCACCTTCCCTTGCAATAATCACATATCTCCTCCTTTACGAGCTCCCTAGAATAGTATTCAATAACCCTCTCGTACTCCAAGTGCCTCAATTAGTTCTTCGGTTTATCGGAGAAAAAGGTTTGCTCTATCTTATGGATTCCGGATGCCATTTCTTCTGGATTTTCAGCTCCTCAGCAACGCCCTTCTCCTCTAGATACTTTAAGATCTCCCTCTTTTCAGTATGTTTTATCGGAAACTCATCCTCGTTCGATATTCTTATTATGAACTGGCTTAGCACTAAAGATGCCTCTTTTATGGCTCTTGGGTCTATTTTGTCAACCGTGTCGGCTGGGGTGTGCCCCCATCCCCTTCCCATCGCTCTAACCATGGGCTCTATCAGAGGATCTGGAACGCTTTGAAGCGAAGCTGCCGGAACCCCTTCTAGGTAGAATGGCCAGTGATCAGATGCTGTAACTAAGCTCGTTTTGACCTTCATCGGATACCCTATGTCGTCAGCTATCCTTTGAAGGTATGGGACGAGTTCCCTGGGCCCGTGTACATCGAAGTTCTGCCTTATGAACCTTCCTCCACCGTCCACATTTATCATTATGTCAAACTTCGGGATCTCTTCCTTGTGTTGATCAACGTAGCACGTTGAGCCAGTTACCCCTAGCTCCTCTGCCCCAAATGCGATAAATCTGATGGTGTGTTTAAACGATCCCTTATGCTTTGCTAAAGCCCTTGCAACCTCCATTACACTAACTACTCCAGCAGCGTTGTCCATAGCTCCTTGGGATATGTCATGACCATCGTAGTGTCCTCCAAGGATAACAACGTTCTCAGGATACTTGCTCCCAACTATTTCCCCAACAACGTTCCAAGAAGTTGCATTTGGTACTATCTGGCTCTCATTGTAGATTCTAACCCTTAGCTTACCACCTTTCATGTTTCTGATTATGAACTCCCCATCCTCATTTGATATCCCTATTGCTGGTATCTCTCCCGCCATCCTGTAAGCTGGTCTTAGGGAGCCAGTTGGAGGCAACATTCCTGGATTGTGGTTCATGAAGATGAAGCCTATTGCCCCGTACTCAACCGCATATCCGTATTTAGTCCTCCTGTGATATCTCTTTCCATCCGGAGAAGCTGCACTCGAGCACAAAACTATCTTCCCATCTATCTCTTCTTTCTTCTCCTTGAACTCCTGTGGGCTGCCCGAGCCCAAGTATATTACCTCTCCTTCAAGCCCATCTTTGGGAGTTGGTGGGGATAGGACCAGGGATATGGCATGCATCTTCTTTTGAAAAGGTTCCAAGACCTCCAAGTATGCCTCTCCTCTCTTCCAACCGTAGTAATTGAAGGGTTCTGCCTCGACGTTTTCCAAGCCGTACTCCTCAAACTTCTCCTTTATGAAGTCCTTTGCGAGTCTTTCACCCTCTGTTAGGGCGAATCTGCTGCCAAAGCGATCACACATTATTAGAAGGTTCTTATAAGCCTCGAAGTTGCACCAAATATCCCCAACAACTTGCTCCTCAAGACTTGACAAGTGCCTCACCATGCACCATGGGCTTGCAAACTTTAAGATATTTACTGCGCCGGCGATAAGGGTCTTAGCCTTGATCATTTCTAACGTCCCATAACTCCGCGTTTTAGACTCCGGCTGCATTAACTCTAAATCGGGGCTGGGATCCATTGTAAGAGTTAATTATTTCCTCCTACTCTATCCTTAAGAATGTCCCAGCTTAGAATTTTGGATTTAGAGGTTCCCGAAAGCCCTTATCTTAACTTAGCCTTAGAAGAAGCCATCGCAACACGTGTTGGAAGAGAAGAGGTTCCAGAAACCCTCAGGTTCTGGAGAAATTACAAAGCAATTGTGATTGGAAGGCTACAGTGCCCTTCACTTGAGGCTGACTTTGAAACCTGTCTAAAAGAGGGAATAACTCTGGTTAGAAGGTTTACTGGAGGAGGAGCAGTCTATCACGACATGGGAAACCTCAATTTCTCTCTGTTTCTCAAAAGAAAGAGTCCATTAATCAAGGAGAGGCTTTTCAGAGGTTATGAACTAGTAGGAAAGGCTGTCGAGATTTCTCTAAGGAAGATGGGGCTTAAAGATGGCAAGTATGTCCCAATAAACAGCGTTAAAATAGGTGATAAGAAGGTTTGTGGCATGGCTGGGTTCATTACCAGGGACTTTGTTCTTGTTCACGGGTCCATCTTAGTAAGTTCGAACTTGAAGGTTCTAAACAGGGCCTTAATAGCGCCTCCTGAGGGGCTAAAAAGCAGGTTCGTTAGATCAAAGAAAGAGAAGGTCACTTCCCTTGAAAGGGCTCTCAAAAGGAAAGTTAAACTAAGAGAAGTGAAGGAACAATTAATCTTCGGCCTTGAGGCCGTGCTTGGCCTCGAAAGCTATCGAGGAAGTGCTGAGCTCTTCGAGTTAAGTTTAGCTGAGCAGCTTTATTTTTCTAAGTACTCAAAGATGAGCTGGAGCCTAGGGCCATGCGTTTCCTGTCCTAGAAGAAAAATTGATGAAATAATGTTCAAAAGGCTTACGTTCAGCAAAGAAACGGATATTGGCTCGTTATTCAAAGAAATCCGTGCTAAGTTCGTTGGCCTTTGAGTTGGTTTCAACTTACCCAGTTTTTATAATTCCCCGTCAACTATGTCCAGTACAACCCTGCCCAGGTTTGAAAGCCCTGCAAAGCGCCTTCCTTCCCTTTCTTCAACCAATATAAGGCCAAGATCCCTCAAAATCCTAGCATTCAACTTGAGCGTAGAAAGTGGAATTTTTCTCTCCTTAGAGAGTTCAATGAGCGTTGAGGTAAGGCTTCTATCCGAATTAAGGGCCAATCTTCTCAAAATAACTAACTGATTTCTATTAAGGGATCTCAGCAGAAGGGGCCTTAGCTTCCGAAGATCTACCTCCAGAAACAGTATTGGCGGTTCATCCCTAACCACCCAGCGATTTTGATTGATACATGCTCTTCTCAATATAAGCGTTTTGGACACGTAAACCTGTCCAAGCTAAACCCATTCTCCTGACTTTAGTTCATTGATTCTTAGCAATCCTGATGTAGGTTGAGTTAAAGGTTGAGCCTCCAGCTATTTCCTGAACCTCATCCGGTATTATGTCGTTTAGACTTCCTCCTTCAAGGGAGGGAGTGCCTCTAGCGGCCCAGGCAACGCCCTCAGGCAGTTGCGGATCTATCTCGCATACTAAAGTTATGCATCCAACTGGAGAGCAGACCTTTACTTCTGTCCCATTTCTTAAGCCCAACTTCTCAGCATCCGCCTTTGAAATCCAGATCTTGGGATCAATGGGTCCATTTACGTCCCTGTATTGAGTGCTTGCGTGCTTAGGTATTGAGCTTGATAGGAGCTGAATTTTAAAGTTCTTTGGCCGATCTTCTAACCTGGGATTAGGGATCTCAGAAAGGCCAAGCTCTTTGGCAATACTGCTGACGAACTCGATCCTTCTAGAGGGAGTTTGATAGATGTTCTTTGGCGGATACTTGAGTCTAACAAATTTTCTTTTCCTCAAAAGGTTTAGATCCCCTTCGAACATCTTGCTGCTTCTCAAAACCTTCTCAATTGCGCTTTCAGGATCTTCAAAAAGCTCCTTTTGATTTAACCCTATTCTCTTGGCTATTTCCCTTACTACGTACCATCCGGGCTTGCTTTCTCCCATTGGAGATGCGGGACCCTCGCTTATCTGAATGTAAGGGTGCCAGTAACTTGCTATAACATCGAAGGTTTCGTACATGTTCGTATCAGGTAATACTACATCAGCAAGCATTGCAGTTTCATTCCAGACAACAGTATGCACAACTACAAAAAGATCTTCCCTCTTCAGTCCTTTCCTGAAGAGATATGACATTGGAGCAGTTACCGCTGGATTTGAGCCATATATGTATATGAACTTGAACTCCCCTTTCGCAAGCATCCTTCCAAGCCTAAGCATATTGACCCTCCTAGCGGGCTCGGTTCTGAGGTGCTCTCCTGCCAAGTAGCTAACGTCGAAATCCCTTACGGAGTTACAGAAGTAGAAGCCTCTGTGCTGTCCTATCATCGCTGGAAGAAGGGAGATCGCTCTAACCGCCTCTGCACCATACTTAGATTTCTGAAGCCCTATTCCTATGTAGATCACGCTTGGCTTTTCTTCAGCGTAAATCCTCGCGAATTTCCTTATTTCTCTTGCCTTTATCCCTGAAATTCTCTCAACAAGCTCTGGAGTGTAATCTGCAATGGCCTTCATGTAAGTTTCAAATCCCACTGTATTGGATTTGATGAAATTCCAATCAACCAGGTCCTCGTCCAAAAGCGAATTTGCCACTGCAAATGCAAGAAAGCCATCTGTTCCTGGCCTCGGGCTTAAGTGCCAGCCCAGGTATGATGTCTTGCTCCTTCTAGGATCTATTATCACCACCTTAGCTCCATTTGCCTTGGCCTGGGCAACTAGGGAGTAAGCATGAACGCTTGAGCTCGCAATG
>JAVCBX010000129.1:0-6961 GCA_037917635.1 Thermoproteota archaeon
CTTCATGACTAAAGAAGCTTCCAATGGGGAGGAAGGAGAGACGTGGATCCTCAAGGTTCCTCTAGAAGCCTCCTCAAGCAAGCTGATCGCCTCTTTGTGAAGGGGATCGCTTTTTCTAAGCGCGAAAAGGAAATCGGTTTCCACCAATATGCGTTCAGGCAAGCTCCCTCCTCCCTGCTTCCTTAATGGCCAGCTTTTCCGCCTCTTCTCTAGCTTTTCTGCCGAATTTTATGTCCTTTAGGATACTTTCGAGAACCTCAAATGGATCTTCAGTCTTTTCAAGGATTATCTTCCTTCCAACCATCGTTATCCTGAATCTATCCCCAGATTTAACTCCTAGACTCTCCCTCATATCTTTTGGGATGGTTACTCTGCCCTTTGAGTCCACAAGCACTATGTCTGACATCTTTTGCATTTTTTAAGAGGGACCCACATAATAAATTTTAGCCCACAACACATAGACCTGATTTAATTATACAGGACCTGTTCTATTGCTATTTACTAATTCCTCCAAATCTAAGTTTCAAAACCTTTATCGTGTTGGGCTCTTTGTGGCCAATCGTGGCTGGTAACAGTATATACTAATGAATCAGAGGAAACGAGTCTCCAAAAACGTTAAAGCCGCTACATTTCTTGAAGACAATATTCATAATTTCTTGTACGTTGCTGAAGTGGACCTAAGGATTTTTAGGACAAAGAAATGCTTAACCTCCTTCCAGCTTCGAACCACGATTAAACCATCTTCTCTCTCATCTGCCCTCAGGGTTGCCTTGCCCATCGTTGCAATGAACATGCACGCTCCCCTGTTTTGACCTCCATATCTCAAATTTGCGCGCGCTCCTATCTGGCTGCTAAAGGATATTAGCCTGATTTTCTTCCCGTTGGCCTCTGAACAATCATTCTATATAGTATAACGCTCTCTGAGTCATAATATGCCTTTATTTTGGTCCCATCCTTATCTCCGCTAAATACAAGCACGAGCGCTTTGGATCGAATATCACTCTAAGTGATAAGATGGCAATTGATGGTTCATAATCATCCTCATAGTACTGTAGAGGGGCTCAACTATGAGAGTGGCTGAAAGGTTCACACCACCTTTAGAAAAATTGTTGTCTGTACAAAATGGGTTCATATCCTGGCGCTGGTTGTGATACTAGGGGGTTACTGTAAGGCTAGCCAAGATTGATAGCAAAAAGATTAAGAGAATCCGCCAAGCACGCATTTAGAGTTTAAAAAAAATGGTAAGCTGATGAATTCATAATATCGTTGAAGAAGCGAATGGTTGCCTGGCTAAATTAAAGCAAGCTCTTGCTGGGACATATTTAAATGTGATGGGTCAATTTATCCAAATGTGGGATATGTTGACCGTGATCGTGGATGATAAGTATAGGATCGTAATACCTTCAGAAATAAGGAAAATCGTTGGAATAAGCAAAGGCGATAGAGTTCTCGTGTTACCATTTGCTGGGGGCATTTTATTACTGAATTTGAAAGACAAGAGGTTTGAGGGCTCTCTTAGAGGTTTTAAATTCGTGGAGGAGATGCATGAAGCATCAAGGGCTTTGTTCAAGGAGGTGAAGTCCAACGCCGGTTCTTGATACCGTAGTTCTTTTTGCAGCAGCAGACGACAAGGATCCTCTTCACAAAAAAGCGGTTTATCATCTTAGCAGGCTAAAGGATAACCTAATATCGATTTTTGCTTTGATAGAGTTTGATGTAGTTCTTAGATCTAGAGGTCTTTCGGTGCAAGAAAGATCAGAAAAGCATGCACTTCTTCTCTCTAGCTACCCTTTAGCTTCAGAAAGGGTGACAAAGCCTTCTCCTTCAACGTTCGTTCTTGCAGCAAGGCTGGAAGAAGATTATAATTTGGACTACTTCGACTCCTTGGTTGCTGCGGATGCCCTAATGCATGATGGCGTGATAGTAAGCACAGATGCGGAAATGGACAAAATCCCTAACCTTAGAAGGTTATGGTAGTCAAAACAATTGAAAGGAGGCATTTTTCATAATGAGCGCTTGATTTATTAAAGGAACTAGTTAGTCTTTATCCCTTTCAAATTGGTACGATTTGGTTTAAAGTCCAAAATTGGCTAGGTTAATTAGAGCGAAGAATTGAGGCATCTCCGCTAAAGATGGAGCCACGAGCAAGGACCAGATTGCTTGACTCCAATGCCTACGTGGATTTTATCAATAAAATGATTGAGCAAAACCGGATTGAGGGGAGAACTATGCTCCTTGACCATGCCTTGTTCTCATGTAAGAGCTGATTTCAAAGAGGGACTTTCACATCTAGAAAGCGTTTGACTTATCTTCAAGATGGACGAGCTTAAAAAAGACATCTTATCCATCTTTTAAGAAATCATGGAAGCCGTTTCAGAAAATAGAGAGGCAGGGCATAGATTGGGCATTGCTAGCCTTATCTTTCACTTGATCTACCTACTGTCCTACATAACAGCCCCTCTTGGTGGGATTTTGAGACTTATGGGGAAGCCGTACTACTACAGAGCAATTAGGGACCTATGACCTATTTTCTAGGTTTTACGACGGTTTCACCCTTAATCTGCCCTATTACCCTGAGAATTTGTGAGCTGATGGTTAAGCTGGCAAATCCTGTTAAAAGAGATAATGAGCTCGTTGTCGCCTGTGGAACAGGTCTCATCTCTATATCAATGGCTTAGAGGAGTTGGAAAAGGAACTTAGAGAGCATGAACTGAGAGAAATAATAGTTGGAAGCGTAGAACCCCTTTATCTGGTTGCAAGGGCCAAGAAATAGGAGGCGGAGTTGGGAAGATTCGAGATAAGAAAAAGAAGGATAAATTCCTATTTTTACTTCCTACAGAATCTAAATGCGAGTCTCTTGTTCACTTGCCGTGTACATTTGGTGTAAAAGGATCCAAATGTTTTTATTCTGTTCCAAACGGAAGAGTAGATGGTGAACATTTTGAATAAGTTAAGTGTTGCATCTGTCTTCATTCTTATTTTAACGCTTTTTAGCGTCCTAACTATGGGAATTGCTGCAGCAAAGCCAGAGCCTGAAGGGAGAGTGCAGGTTATAGTTGTCTTCAAGGGTAGACCAGATCCAGCTCTAATTAGACAACACGGAGGAAGAATAAAATATACTTACAAGATAATCCCGGGAATTGCCGTCTTGCTGCCAGAGAAAGCCATAAGTGCGCTAAAAAGGAACCCAAAAATTGCTTACATAGAGAGGGATATCGTCCTCAGCAAGCCTCCTTGGGCAGGAGGAGGAAAGAAGGAGGAGCAACCACCGGAAACCCTTGAGTGGGGAGTTGACAGGATAGATGCAGATCTTGTTTGGGATGTTAACGGAGACCTAACTACAGATGAGGGAGCTAACACGGGTTCAGGCATTAAGGTAGCGATCTTGGACACTGGAATAGACAAGGATCACCCGGACCTTAAGGCAAACGTCAAGGGAGGGATCAACTTCGTCTCAAAGCCGTGGTGGAAGGAACCAGATCCCACCAAGTGGGATGATGACAACGGGCACGGAACGTACTGCGCAGGCATAGTTGCGGCCGTTGAAAACGATATAGGGGTAATAGGAGTGGCCCCCTCAGTCTGGCTTTATGCTGTTAAGGTCCTCGACAGGACTGGAAGCGGATACTTGAGCGATGTAATCGCAGGAATAGACTGGTGCGTTCAGAACGGGATGCAGGTAGTCTCAATGAGCTTGGGAACGAGCGAAGATTCGCAGGCCCTTAAGGATGCATGCGATAACGCCTATGCCGCTGGTCTCGTTCTTGTCGCGGCTGCTGGAAACGATGGGGACGGTGATCCCACCACAGATGAGGTTTTATATCCAGCAAGATACGATAGCGTAATTGCTGTAGCTGCTACCGCTGAGGACGACAGTACTCCAATCTGGAGCTCCGAGGGCATGGAAGTCGAGCTATCGGCTCCGGGCGTAGATGTTCGAAGCACTTGGAAGGGAGGGACTTACGAAACCCATAGCGGGACATCAGCTGCATGTCCACACGTATCAGGAACGGTAGCACTTATCCTAGCTAGCGACGAAACGATCTGGGTCGAAAAAGGGTATACCAATGGAGATGGAACTTGGACCAACTCTGAGGTTAGAAATGTGTTGCGAGGAACCGCAGACGACCTAGGACAAACTGGACATGACAACTTCTATGGATATGGCATAGTTGATGCAGAGGAAAGCGCAACTGGTGTGCAAACAAATCCTTAAACTCCTTCTTTTTTTACTTCTATTAATTGCGCTTTGAGCTGCTTGAGTTCGAAGTAGTTCCTAGAGTAAGGGACTTTTAGCGCGCTACAGCATCTAGCTAAGAAAACATTTGCTCCTAAACTTCTTGAAGGACAAACGAGAACGCACCTTAATAAGTGCGAATGTCATATCTTAGAATTCTGTTTTTATAGCACTCTTCCCAATTGGGATGGAGATGGATAGGGGCTCCTCTCTCTTAGCTGAAGAGGAAACTGAAAGGATAGACAAGAGGAACATGTTGGGCCTTTTCTTGGCCAGATTCCTCAGATCTTGCTCCATGAACCTTCAGAGACCAGTTCTGCCTACCTTCGCCTCATCTCTTGGAGCTGACAGCGAGAAGATGGGGATGATCCAGTCCATATCAAGCATGATAGCGATGCCTTCAAGCCTCTTCCTTGGAAGGATAGCTGACAAGGTGGGAAGGAAGGTGATGTTCGTCTCCTCGATGGTGCTCACCTCCATTAGCAGGGCAATATATGCCCTATCAACAAGCTGGACCCACTTCATTCCCGCCTCCATCCTTGGCTCCATAAGCTTCAGGACGTACAGCCCCCTTTCAGCCACTATAGGGGCAGAATCAACTGTAAGGGAGAGCAGGGGCCTTGCAATGAGCCTATTATCCCTTGGATGGACTATTCCTGGCTTCTTCCTCCCTTATTTAGCAGGGTTGCTAGCTGATTCCTTCGGTGAGAGGGCAGTTTTGTGGATCTCTGCAGCTTCTGCAGCGATTGGAATAATCGTAGCTTGGGGGATTATAAGGGAGACCTACAGGATAAGATCAGAGGGCTTAAACCCTAAATTCTCCATCTTGGAGCTTCTAAAGCCGAACAAGGACTTAAAGGACATATACCTGTTGAAGTCCATAGACTCCATCTCTTACGGCATATGGATGAGGGGAGTCCTGTTCATGTTCATGGTAGACGCCTTCAACGTTTCGTCTTCCTTCTTAGGAGCAATAAGCTCCCTTAGAAACATTTTAACAGCCATAATGGGTCCGATCTCGGGGTGGGCATCTGACAAAGCAGGAAGGAAGGTCCTTTTGGTAGTCAGCGAGGCCTTCGGGATCCTAACCCTTATTTTCCTAATACTCTTCCCGAACCCTGATGCAATAAGGATATATTATCCCATCCTTGTCTCAGGGATAATTGCAACTTGGTCCTCCCCTTACAGCGCCCTTCTAGCAGAGAGGACTTCTATGAGGAACAGGGTTACTGAGATGAGCAAGATAGACTTCCTTAGCTCGGTAATAGGCCTTCCATTTCCCTACTTAGGAGGGTTCCTTTTCAGGCGATTTGGATGGAGGGCTCCCTTCCTTCTCGCATTGCCCCTCACCTTCCTTTCCCTGTTAGCCGCTATTATGGTTAAGGAGCCTTCTTGAATGGGTCCCCCTAACCCCTAAACCTCAAGTCCTTGAGAGATGAGCTATCCGCTCTGGATTTAGTTTTAATAAGCCTTTGCAAAGTATAGCAGCAGGCGAGCTAATTTCAAAAGGAAGACTGATTCGCCCTTTCAAAAGATGTGATGCCATAGATCTTTTCCGCAGATTATCCAAAGCCAGGTTTTTGAGGAGAAAGGCTCTTTGAAAGGATTAGTAAAAAAACCTTGTTAGATGATGAAACTTAGGTTCTACTGCAACTGATTTCCTAGGCCCTTCCCTCTTTTGAAATCCTCGCTTGGTTCATTCTAAGGGAGTAATTCATGATTTGCAGGGTTTCACCTAAGCAGTTTTCGTGGATCAACTCAGAAAAGGTCAAATTTTTAGTCTAGAATGGGGCCTTTTCCCACCAAAAGGGTAGATGAATGACATGGAAAAGCTGTTTTCAGCTCACCTCCTTTCAAGGCTAGGGCGAGGATTTGTTTTATAGATTGTCAAGCCGTGGCCTACCAAAGTTAGTTTTAGGAGGAGAGATCCCTTAACGGATCAAAATCTTTAAAGATTTAAGCCCAATTCCAAGGGAACATCTAATTTAGAGGAAGGAGAGAGCTCTATGAAGGAAAGGATGCTGATAAAAAGGAACATCTTCATAATAGCACTGAACTGGCTCCTAATGGGTCTAGCTGAAGGTGGAGTGAACGCGTACCTCTACATTTACGCAACATACCTTGGGGCAAGCCCAAAAGGTGTTGGCTTAATAGCCTCGGCAAATGCCATTTCTTCTTTCCTGGTAAAGCCATTTGGAGGATATGCTGCTGACAGGATCGGAAGGAAAGCAATAATTGTGCCAGCTACCTTTTTCATGTCCTTAGTTAGCTTCTTGTTCTTCCTTTCAAGGAGCTGGGTCCATTTGGTAGTCCTAAGCGCTGCTAAAGGTTTATCTATGATAATAGATCCGGCCATAATGGCAATACTTTCCGATAGCATGCCTCTTGAGGTTTCTGGCAGGTACAGGTCATACTGCGACGCAAGCTGGTGGATAGGAAGCATTCTTGGACCCTCAATAGCTGCTTGGATCGTGTCTAGAAATGAGTTGGTTAAGGGAATGAGATATCTCTTCCTAATATCCTTTTTCCTATATTTTTCAGTTGCAACTTCAAGGCTAAAACTTGTTGAGACTAAAAAGGGCTCTAAAGAGGGCATAAACCTTTCAGGAATGCTTAAGGACTACGCTGAAATAATACCATGGGTGAAAAAGAGGGAAGTTGCTGTTGCGATGCTTCTCAGGGTGATTTCTTTTGGAGCAGTAATGGTTGTGAACCCGTTCCTTC
>JAVCBX010000035.1:0-6904 GCA_037917635.1 Thermoproteota archaeon
GTGTCCTAGGTGCGGTTATAGGGTTCTAAGGAAGGCGCGGCCCCCAGTCGTCAAGACGGTTAAGGCCAGATAATAACGCTGGTGGTTAATCTTCAGCCTTCAACCTTTTAGGTTAACGCTTAAATCAAGCGTCTAAGACTAAAGCTGGGAACCCCTAGTCTAGGGATAACCTAGTCTAGGGATAATAGACGTCGGAGGAGTTAAAATCGTATGAAGGGTAAGGCTAGCAGATACGAGAAGCTTATGGAGTTGATCTAATTTACTTGGAAGTCAGAGTATCAAATGAGCCTGCGATTTCACTTTACAAGAAGCTAGAGTACAAGATTCTTGGCATAATGCCCGGGTATTATAGCGATGGAGAGGACGGATATCTGATGGTGAAGCCTGTTTCTGATAGGGCAGATAAGCACCTTATATGGGCAGTTCTGGGATACAGGGTGAAGAAGGAATGAAAGAGTACAAGAGACAAGCTAAGAGAATCGATTTAAGGGGAAAAAGTCTTCCCATGACAATAATAATCTTAGCTAGAGAGGCGAAATCATTGAAGCCCAAGAGTTCCTTGTTAATCCTGACCGACGATAGAGATACCGTTGAGCAGGCAAGGGAGTGGGGAGAAAGGGTGAGCTGGGCCCACGTCACCTCACAGAGGAAGGAGGGATATTGGGTTCTTCAAGTCCTAAGGCTTTGATAGGGAAGGACCATGATGAAGCTCCCTTATGGGGCTCTTATGGTTCGAGGGAAGAGCCCGTCTTGTGAGATCTGCTGGAAAGGAGGAAAACTCGTCCTTTTCATAACAGGAGTTTGTGACAGGTACTCGACCTGTTTCTACTGCACAATCTCCCCTGAGAAAAGGGGAAGTGACCTTATTCTAGCTGACGAAATCGAAGTTAGGAGGGAAGAAGATGTATTGAGAGAAGCAAGTCTTATTGAAGCAGAAGGGGCTGGTATAACTGGTGGGGAGCCTAGTTTAGTTGTAGAGAGGGTTTTTAGATACATTAAACTGTTAAAGGATAGTTTTGGAAGGGATTTTGACGTGCACCTTTATACAAACTCTTCAGGAATAGACCAAAACAGTTTGAAGAAGCTAAAATCGGCTGGTTTGGATGAAATAAGGTTTCATACTTGGGAAAAGGATGAATGGAAGAAAATCAAGCTTGCTCTCGATTTCGACATGAGAGTTGGAGCTGAAATGCCTGCAATCCCTAAAAGATCTTACGAGAAAAGGCTAATAGAGCTTGCCTCATTCCTTGATTCCATAGGAGCTCACTTTTTAAACCTAAATGAGCTCGAGTTTAGCGAAGGGAATAGAGAAGATTTGCTCTCAAGAGGATATTGGGTAAGGGAGGATAGCGGAATTGCGGTTCTTGGAAGTAGGGAAGCAGCGATAAGGGTTTTGAAGTTCATTGATAAGGAGACAGGAATTCTCGGCTATTTCTGTTCCTCTCAGGTTAAGGAACTTCAAGTTCTGAATAGGTGGAGAAGAAGGGCAAGGAACGTAGCAAAGCCTTATCAAGAAGTGACGGATCAGGGAACTTTGATTTTTGGGGAGATAAGAGGGGATATCAAGAATATCTTGAGGCTTAGAGATTTTCTAGGAGATGAAGCGTGCGAGCTTAGGGAGGGAAAACTATTCGTTTCACCTGATTTTATCTTCGAGATGAAGGAAAAGATCAGTTCAATGGGTCTGAAGGGAGAGATAGTTGAAGTAGCTCCTCTAGACTTTAACTTTGAGATTTCGAGGCGGCGAATCGTCTAAGAAACTTCTGACTGTACCTTCAACTCCTCCTCCATTGAGGGACACAACACGCTAACTCCAATCTTTTCACTTATCTCCTTTCCGAACTTCTCAGTTTCTTCTCCATGAACCGGAAGCACCTGCTTCGGTTCTACTACCTTAATGAACTCGAAAAGGCCGGATCTTCCAACGTGAGCTGAGAAATCGAGCTGATTTACTCTGAGTTCAACGCTCTTTCTTTCCCCGTTTATGTATATCTCCCCCTCTTCAAGGAGCCTCCTTCCCTCAGTTCCTTCTATCTGATAGCCAGTCAACGTTAGAGAGCTGAAGGGATCCTCCATCTTTCTCTCGAGGTAGAAGTGAACTGGACCTCCCTCGAGCATTCCTGATGTAGTTAGCACGATGGACGGTCTTTTTGCCAAGTTCTCCCTTATCTTCCAGTCAGCAACGAAAGTAAGGTTTCTTAGAGAGAACCTGAATTCTTTAGAGTCTCTCAATCTGTAGGGATAAGACGTGAGAATTTCGGTTCCAGCCCTGGCCATTCCATCAAGGTACAAGTTCCTTGCGCCCCCTGCAGACAAAACCATTGCTATCTCATTTAACCTAGCTATAGCGAAGCCCGCAACGATTGCTAATCCTCCCCTATTGATTGTATCTCTTACTACCTCTAGCAGAAGCTTCTCTTGACCTTTTCTATCTGGATGCTCCCTTTGAGAGTAAGTGGACTCTGTTATCAATAGGTCTACCTCTGGAAGATCTGTATCAGCTCCCTTGGAGAGCCTTGTGTTCCTAAGTTTGAAGTCTCCGGTGTAAAGCAAAGAAGTTCCATCCGTTCTTATGTAAAACATTGTACTCCCTGGAATATGCCCTGCGTCAAATGGTATTATTTCAAATGGACCTATTCTGAAGGGTACCTCATATTCCACAGGTCTAAAGTTCTTCAATAGTCTTTTGATCTCTGATGGACCGTATCCTATGGTGTAGCCCCTCTTCTTTGCTACTTTGATGGAATCATAGAGGAGAAGCTCGATGAAATCTCTAGTTATGTCTATCCCGTAAATCTTAGGTGATTCCCTTCCTTTGAAGAGCAAGGGCAGTGCTCCAGAGTGATCGAGGTGAGCATGCGTTAGAAGCACGGCATCTACCCTGTCGATTTCTGGAGGGAACAGAGGGCTCTGTTTAGGCCTAAGCTTTATCCCGTAGTCGAGTAATATTCTCTTCTCCTCTGCTTCGAGGAGTATAGCGCTTCTCCCAACTTCATCAATAGCCCCTAATGGCTTTATTTTCAGCGAACTCATGCTAGACAAATCCTCCCACTATATAGGAAGTTTCTCTTCCTACACCAAAAACCTCCCAACGATCAGAAAAGCATGCTGAGAGGAGATATAAAAAGTTCACTAATGCTTCTTCTCCGAATCCTAATCCCTGCGCTTCCCTCCCTATAACCCTGGAAACCTATATACCTCTATTCCCTCTTCTCCAATCTTTTCAAAGTCTAGATATGCAATTCCACTCCTTTCCAGTGAAAGGAGTGCTTCCCTTGCTAAATCCACTGAAATTCCGAGCTCAGAAACCACTTCAGCTAAGGTTAGCTTACCTCCTCTTTCCTTAGCTAGCCTTATTATATCGTCTTGTATTTCCTTCATTCTTCTCTTCCTCCTTGGCCCAGAGCTTCCCGCATATGCTATTAGTGCGCCTATTCCAAGCAGAACAAAGCCCGGAATTATCCGCGTAGGAATTTCTGCTGAGGCTATTAGAAATAAAACGCCTAGGAATGCAAATAATCCCCCGATAAAATAGGCAAGAAGGGTAAAAATTTGAAATTGGGGCACTTTTAGCCCCCCGATAGCTCTTCTCTTAGTTTTTTCAGTTCCTGCTCAACTTCAACTTCTACTTTGGCTTTCTCAAGCTCCCTTTCTATCTCATCCCTCTCTTCTGGCTCAAGAACGTCCAAGGTTCCTCCTACAGCTACTAGCTCGTCGATAGCAGCTGATCTGGCTTCAAGGTCTCTTATCCTAGCTTCCACTCTGTCAACGATTCTTGCAACATTAACTACTTTGTCCCCAAAGCCCGTTAACATCTCCTTAACCTCTGCTTGTGCTTTTGCACTCTCATATTCTGCCTTAAGCCGCTCCTTTCTTAGTTTAAACATCTCCACCTTGCTTTGTAGGTCATCCCTCGCTCTTTTAAGCTCCTCTTCCTCCTCTTTCATTTCAGAGATTTTTCCCTCGATCTTCTCCTTTTGAAGCAATAGAACGTGCTTTCTTTCAAGGGCCTTTTTTGCCAAGTCGTCCTTTCCTAACTTTAGAGCATCCTTTGCGTTTTCATCAAGCTTTTTGACCCTCTCTTCAATCTCATCAACCTCAAATTCAAGCCTTTTTCTAGCCGCGATTGCTCTAGCAAGTGCTACGTTTACGTTATGAAGCTGTTGAACCATCTTTGCGTAAGCGTAGTCGAGCTGTTCTATGGGATCCTCAAACCTTTCCATCAACTTGTTTAGTTTGGCCTCTATCGAAATCTTTAGCCTCTCCCAGAAACTGGACATCTATACCCTCCTAAAAGTCCAATGAAGAATTAATAAAAATAGTTGCTCTTCCTTCCAAATGTTTTAAGCTTCAACCTTGTCGGTGATCGCGATGAGGGAATTAGTGAGCATTGAGGAATTCAGCAAGATGGATATAAGGATAGGAAAGGTATTGCGCGCCGAAAGGGTTCAAGGAACTGTTCGCCTAATCAAGCTTGAGGTCGATCTGGGAGAGGGGAGGAGGCAAATAATAGCTGGAATCGGGGAGGAATATGAGCCAGAGGATCTAACAGGAATTGAAATAGTTGTTCTTGCCAACCTAAAGCCAAAGAAGATAAAAGGCCTCTTATCGGAGGGCATGTTGCTTGCAGCGGCCTTAGAAGGGAAGAAACCCGTTTTAATAGTTCCTGAAAAGGAAGTTCCTCCCGGAACCCCTGTTAGGTAGGGATGCAAATGATCCCTGAGGTTGCAAAGGATGCGATCGAGTACGCAGTAAGGAGAGCTCTAGGAATGGGAGCTGATTACGCTGAAGCAAGATTTCATGTGAACACTTCTTCAAGGCTTTTCATGATAAACGGAAGGGTTGAGGCTCTTGCAAATCAATCTTCAGCTGGTATTGGGATCAGAGTGGTTGTGGAAGGCTGCCTTAGTTTTGGATCCACTAATAACCTTAATAGGGTGGAAGAGGCAGTTGAGAAGACAGTTAAGGGCGCAAAAGCATCTTTGAGCGTTTCAAAGAGGGTTAAATTATCTGAGGAGACTTTTTGTGAAGCCTCATACTCTTCTAAAGTCCTAAAAAGGCCTGAAGAGATTCCGCTAGAGGAAAAGATAGAACTCCTAAAGTCTGTAGATGAGATAGCTGAGGAGATGGGAATAACTTCCAGGAACCTTTCCCTGACTAACTCAAGAGAGTTTCTCTATTACTTTAACTCAGAGGGCTCTCGAATAGAGGGAGACGTAACTAGGTTGGAAGGGAGCGCATCCCTAACGATGGTGATGGGTGCAGACTCCACGCAGGAATTCATAGGAAAGGGAGGGAGTGAAGGCAAGGAGAAGAATCCTTATGAAGGAAGGAGTGATCAACGAGTTCCTTCACAACAGGGAAACTGCTTACATATTCGGAGTTAAAAGCAATGCTTCTGCTAGAGCCTCTTCATATGACAAGGAACCCATAGTTAGGATGGCAAACACCTTCATGCTTCCCGGGGATTACTCTAGCGAGGAGCTTATTGAGGGCGTGAGTGAAGGGGTTCTTATCTGCAGGTTCACCGAGTGGAACATAGATGATAGGAGGTTTAACCAGAGGTATGTTGGATCGGAGGCTTACTTTATAAGAGGAGGCAGGGTGAAAGAGACCGTCAGAAGGCCAGTCCTTGAGATAACAACACCTGCACTTTACTCAAGCGTAGATGCGGTTGGCAAGGACCTAGAATTTTACCCTGGTCTTTGTGGAAAGGGAGATCCGGATCAAGCCGTTCCGGTATGGTTTGGAGGTCCAAGTATAAGGCTTAGGGGTGTTAGGCTTGGTGAACTCTGAGTTTCTTGATGAGGGAATGAAGTTAGCTGAAGAAGTGCTGGAAATAGCCCAAAGAAAGGGAGCAGATGATGTTGCTGTAATTTATGAGGATTGGATAGGGAGGCACTTTAGGTTTTCTCAAAGCAGAGTTGACATTTCAAATTCCTGGCTTTATAACAAACTTTCATTATGTGTAGGGAAGGAAAAGAGGGTTTTAGTAGCTGAAACTCAGGATCTCAGGCCTGATAGACTTAAGAAGTTTGTTGAGGATTCAATAGACGCTGTGAAGCATCTTCCTCCCAGGGAGATTTACGAACCTCTGCCAGAAGGGCCCTTTGACTATCCGATCGTTCCTGACCTATACGATCAAAGGCTTCTTACCGCCGAGGAGAAACTAGTTGATGCTGCAAAGATTGCTATAGATTCGGCTTTATTGGAAGGGGCTGAGAGGGTTGCGGGGGCCATTAAATCAGGTGCAGGTTACTCCTGTCTGGTTACTAGCGGAGGAGTTGCGGTTTGTAGCAGGGAGAGCAAAGTACACTTAGAGGTCAGGGCCTTTGCTGGCGAAGGATCCGGCCATGGTACCACTTGCTCAAGGTTCCTAGACGGAATAGATGCTGTAAGGGCTGGGGAGGAGGCTGGGAGGGATGCATCACTTTCAAAAGATCTGTTTAAGGTACAAGAAGGAAAATATGATGCTGTATTTGGAAGAAGCGCCCTGGGAAATCTGGTCGATGTATTCGGCCAAATGGCGTCCGGTCTATACATTTTAATGCGCATGTCCCCTTACACGAATAAGTTAAATCAGAAGATAGCTTCTGAGACTGTAACGCTGATCGATGATCCTCTAATGCCAGGAGGCTTCGGATCCAGAGCTTATGATGACGAGGGATTTCCGACCAAGAGGAATGTCATAATAGAAAAGGGTGTTTTGAAAACATACCTGCACAACAGGTTAACTGCCAAGGCCTTTAGCGCTAGATCCACGGGAAATGCTGGCTGGATTGTTCCAAGACCCTGGAACCTAGTTCTATTACCCGGAGATTTTGGAGAGGAGGAGATTGTTCAGGAGGTTAGAAGAGGACTTGTTGTTAAAAACGTCACTTACCTCAGATTTCAGAATTACTTG
>JAVCBX010000071.1:0-6835 GCA_037917635.1 Thermoproteota archaeon
AGATGTATGTCTATGCAAAGAAGCTGATCGAAGACGGAAATGCATATGTTTGCACTTGTCCTGCACAAGTGGTGAGGAAGAACAGGAACTTGGGGATCGAATGCGAGCACAGAAATCAGTTCCCTGAGGAGAACTTAGAACTATGGGAGAGGATGTTAGATGGGAGTTTTAGGGAAGGGGAAGCTCATCTAAGGCTTAAGACCGACATGAAGCATCCTAACAGGACGATGAGGGATCCTGGGATCTTCAGGATAGTTGAGCACCCCCACCCAATTCATGGGGACAGGTTTAGGGTTTACCCAACCTATGACTTCTCTGTAAGCGTGATGGACTCTCTAACTGGCGTTACTCATGCCCACAGGAGCAAGGAATTTGAACCTCATGTTGAAGTTCAAAGAACCATCCTTAAGATGCTTGGCCTGAGGCAGTACGAGATGATTCAGTTCGGGAGGATCACCGTGAAGGGAATACCCCTCTCAAAGAGGTACCTGAGGCCCTTAATAAGCTCTGGAATACTGAGCGGGTGGAATGATCCAAGGCTTCCCACAATAAGGGGGATGCTTAGGAGGGGAATTGATCCTAGGGCCCTAGTTAGATTCTTTTATGAGCTAGGCCCAAGCAAGGTCGACGTTACAGTGAGCATGGAAGCCATATATGCGGAGAACAGGAAGATACTTGACCCAGTTGTTCCTAGGTTCATGTTCGTCCCTAATCCGATAAAGATGGTTGTTATGGGAGTTCCTGATCAGCTTGAGGCCGACATACCAGTTCATCCATCTAAGCCAGAGAGAGGAGTGAGAAGGATCCGACTCAAATCGAAGGAGGAAAAGATTGAGCTCTACATATCGTCGGAGGACTTGACCGGATTGAAAGAGGGGGAGGAGATCAGGCTTTGGAGGCTTGCCAACGTGAGGATTAGGAGCATACTTGCTGACGAAGTCACTGCTTGGTTTGAGCCAAGCATGAGGACCGACGTCAAGATAATTCATTGGGTTCCAGCAAGGAACTTCACGTCAGTCAGGCTTTTCCATCCAGTTAGCGTTTACAGCTATGAGATGGTCGGAGGGTTTGGCGAACCTGGAATGAGGGAGCTCTCGGTTGGAGACATGGTTCAGCTTGTAAGGTACGGCTTCGCAAAGGTCGACTCGGTGAGTAACGGGACTATTTCGATGATCTTTACTCATGAGTGAGTTCTAAGCTTATTTCCTTCCACCCCACAGCTTCTCATACTCTCTTTTAAGGTGCTCCTTCGAGACGTGGGTGTAGATCTGGGTAGTGCTCAGAGAAGCGTGGCCCAGAAGCTCTTGAATTGCCCTCAAATCCGCTCCGCTCTCCAATAGATGAGTTGCTAACGAATGTCTGAGGGTGTGGGGATGAACCTCCTTTCTCAGACCAGCTCTTGCTGCAGCAACCTTAACTATCCTTTGAATCGTTCTGGGGGACACGGGAAAGATCCTTCCTTTTCCCTCATGCTTTTTCCTATACCTTTCTAGCTCCTTCGCTGTTGCCTCATCGAATAGCACTATTCTGTCCTTTCCGCCCTTCCCTCCCCTTATAACTGCAGTTCTCTCATTTAGATCGATGTCCTCCCACCTTAAGGAAGATATCTCGCTCACCCTAGCTCCTGTAGAATAAAGGAGCCTCAAAAGAAGCCTATCCCTCTCGTTCCTTCCTGCCGAGATGAGCCTCTTGACCTCTTCCCTAGACAAGATGCTAGGCAGCTTCCTTCTAACCCTTGGCCTCTTTATGGTGACAGGATTTGCTTCAATCATCCCCTTATCGACCAAAAACTCGTAGAAAGTCCTGAGAGAAGCTATCCTCCTAAGCATGGTGCTGTTGCTCAGCCTCCTTTCAGACTTTATCTTGAGGAAGTACTCAGAGATCTCCTCCTCATTGGCCTCTTTTGGATCCTTCTTTAACCAAGAGAGAAACCTCTTCACGTCGTAGGAATACTGTCTAACAGTTCCTGGGCTGTAACCCCTCAGTTCCATCCAAGAAACGAAGGCACCTATGATCTCGGAGTTGCTTACCATCCCCTTTTGCTTAAAACACGAGTATTTTTTAATGTCGTCGAACTCTCTTAATTCGACATGAAGCGTTTCCTCCTCATCTTAGTGCTGATATTCTTATTTCCAACTCTGATCCAGGCTCTACCATATTATTACTCCTTTGAGCCTGTGGAGGTTGGGAGTCTATCTCCAAGGATCAAAAGATCTTCGCCTTTCGTTGTTAGAGGAAGAATAATCACTATAGTAAGGTCTGGAAATCTATTGGCAGCTTTGGACGCTGAAAGCGGGGAGTTGGTGTGGGAGGTTCCTCTTGGAGGCGTTGCAGTCCCGGATATTTGGTCGGATGGAAGGAGAGTCTACTTGGCAACTGGTGAGAGGGAGGCCAACTTCTTCATGGCTATAAACCTGATAACAGGGAAGAAGGAGTATTACACGAAGCTCCCTGGGGACTCTGACGATGGATACAATTCCCGCCTCGTCCCAGTTGGAGAGCTAGTATTGGTACCAATTGAAGGCGGATTGCTTGCAGCATATGATAAAAGCTCTGGAAAAGAGGTCTGGACCTTGAAGCTTCCAGCCACTATAGAAGTTTTAGCTGGAAAGGAGGGAACTGCATACCTATGCTGCGGAAAGCATCTTATTGCTGTAAATGGGAAGAACGGCGAAGTTTTGTGGGACAAGGAGTTTCCATCAGAAATCGTCGCTCTAGGCATCTCTGGAGATTCCATCCTATTTGGAATCGAATCTACCCTTTACTTCGCTGATCCAGAAACAGGAGACCTCATGCCAGAATCCATTAAGCTTACGGGAGGAAAAGTCGTTGCTGGTGAGATACCCTGCAAGGGCAGCACAGCTTACGTCATGACCACTGGAGGGATACTCAACTTTATAGACGTCACCAATAGGGAATTTAAGGGCTTCAAAAGAATTGCTAGGAACGCGTTCGATCAGCCAATAATCGCTGAGAGGACCCTTGTATTCTGGAGCAGGAGGGAAGGAATAGTTCTATACGATCTTAACCTTGACGTGAAGATTTACATACCGGAGTACGAGGAATTTAGACCTGTTTTCAGGGTAAGGCTGGATGAAGAGCGTTGGAGCTTGGCTTTCCTAGATCTAAGCGGGAAATTAATGAGCATTAGGCTTCCAAGGGCTGGATTCGTAGTTCAAGAGCTTGAGGCTATGGAAGATCTTACCGTTTATGTGGAGGGCTCCGTTTCCCTTTACTCTAACGATACAATAATCCCGAAAATAGAAGTTAGATCCCCTGAAGGAGAACTACTCTACATGGAGATCTTGGAATCAGTTACTCCTTTGTTAAGGACCAGAAAAACAAGCTTTAAGTTCAAGCTCCCAAAGCCCTACTCTTACGTGGAGTTAATCGTTCTCACCAAGGAGGGAAACATCTCGTGGATTCACAGGATAGAGCTCCCTTATGAGGGAGTCGCCCCTAAAGCGGTTGCACATGCCTCATTAAATCTGAAGGAGCTCGGCACTTTGACGGTGGGGGAGGAGTTTGAGGTCTCCGGAACAGTTAATGTAAACGTAAGCGGAGACCTTGAGCTCTTGATCTTCGGAGAGGGCATTGCAACGAAGGAAGTGAGCCTAGGCAGGATTGAAGCGGGGGTTGAGAGGTCCTTCTCAATTAAAACAATTCCCAAGCTTCCAGGAGAGCTTAAAATAAGGATATCGGCAAAGCTGAACGGAACTCAGGTCGGAGAAGCCTCCCTTCAGGCAAACTGCGTGAGCGGAAGCCTAATAGAGGGGATCTCTCCCTCTTCAATCGAAGTAAAGGAAGGAGAACTAGTAAAGTTAAGGGTTTTGCTCAAGAACAGGCTTGCTGATAATGTGGAGCTTAGGGTTGAAGCTTCATCCGATGTTACTAATAAGAGCTCTGCTTCCACAGGACTTTTGTCGGCAGGGGAAGAGAAGGGCCTTCTCCTAACCTTAAGAGCGCTTAAGAGCGGGTCTTCTAAGGTTCTCATAAGGGTTTTCCATGAAGAAAAGGTCGTTGAGGAGAAATCAATTGGAATAGCTGTTAAGGCGGTCCCGCCAACCTCACCAACGCCGCCTCCGTTGAGCCCGCTTGAAAACCTCTGGAGGTTCCTTGCCCCAATCACAGGGTTTCTAGAGCCCTACATAGGAGTTTGGGGTTCTAGGATTGTCATAATAGCTGCAATTGCCGGAATTCCGCTTATGATAGCTCTTAAGTTGACCAGGAGAAAGAAAGTAGTTGAGGAACTTCCTCCGCCCCCGGTAAAAGAAGTTAGACCCGAGGAGATCGAGTTCATCAAGCTGTTGGAGGAAGAAGTGCTGACTTTGCCAGAAAAGCCGGAGGTTGAAGTTCCCCCTGAGGTGGAGATTTCCCCGGTCAGAATGGAGTTGGAGGCTAGAATAAGCCAAATCGCTGGAAAAATTGCCTCCTTGCGAAATAGATCTGAGATGATGGAGAATGAGGGCTTTACAGGCCTTGTTGCTAGGGCAGATTCCCTTAGAAGGCTTCTTGAAGACGTTAAATCTGAAATATCTGAGGGAAGATACGATTATGCCAAGCAGCTCTTGGACAGACTTGAGTCTAACATGATATCATTTGAAAGGCACTTGGAATCCTTAGAGGACGTACTTAACGCATGGAACAAGATTGAGGGAAGGGTAAAAATGATGTTGAGCCTCTGGGGAAGGGCCCCTGCTTCCCTTCTAACCATGATACCGGAGGAACTAAGGGTCATAGCGCTTACCAGATTCGCCAGACTTCACCCAGAAATGAGGTTAGAACTAAGGGATGATGAGCTAATATTATTGGAGGAGTGAGCTAACAACGTTTATATTCCCTTGAGTTTCAAGTGTTAAGGAGCACAATGGTAAGGTTGATAGTCCCTATATCAAGGCCTAAGGGCTTCTACTCTGAGGTGGCATCGAGCGCCCAAGAGATAAAGCAACTCGCAATAATAGAAATTGGATACGTTGGCACCCTTGAGGAGATAGGTTTCGTTGACACATCGGAGCTTCACCCTGATTTCTTGCTAGAGGTTTTTCTGGAGCTTGGGGCAGATGCGGTTTTGGCTAACCCCTTAGAGGACGAAATCATCCTGTCTATGATTGAGAGCGGAGTTATAGCATTGGAAGGTGAGTGCAAGACGCTTAAGGATTTCATAAGCGCATATTTGAGCGGAAGGCTCGTACCTCTCATTCCTTGGTCAGATTATGGCCTTGAAAGACCTCCAAACTGATTCTGATCCTTTAAAAGCCTTGCTAATTCTTTTCCTTTTTCTGTTAACGAGTATATTACTCTCATTCTGCCCGATACAAGTTCCTCACCTGATTTTGCAATCAAACCCATTTCCCCCAACTTGGAGACGTGTTGATAAACTGCCGATACGGTTATCTCCTTTCCCCTCTCCCTGAGCTTTGTCCATATGCCGTAAGCGTGCGAAGGACCTTCCTGCAAGAGTCTTATGATCTCCTCCTTAGTCTTTCCTATCAGGTACCTCGCTGTAACTTCGCCCCTTATGAACTTCTCAAGCTCTATGTTCATCTCAAGTTCTTTCTTTGCCACGGCTGGATCCTTTAGGCCTGATCCTGTTATTACGCACACTACCTGATCCGAGGAATCCATGTTCCCCTCTCGAATCATCCTCTCCACGCACGCTATCGTGGAGGCTGCCGCTGGCTCCGCGAAGATTCCCTCTTCCTTGGCAAGAATCCTAGATGCCATCAACATTTCCTCCTCTGAAACCACGTATGCCCACCCGTTGCTACTTCTGATGGCCTCTATGGCCTCAAATTTCCTCTCTGGCAGACGAAAAACGAGATCCTTTGCTAAATGTGGCTTTACTTTGGCTTTTCTCTCTTCCTTCCCCGTTATCTCATCAGCTATTGGGCAGCAGGTCGCGGGTTGAACGCCTATGAGCCTAATCTCTCCTCCATCTATGGCTCCAACTTCCCTAAGCTCCTGAATTCCCTTCCAAAGGGACCAGATTAGCCCTCCGCTTCCAACTGGGACTACTATGCAGCTAGGTCCCTTCCAGCCAAGGGCCTGAATTATTTCAAATGCGATCGTCTTGTGTCCTTCAATTAGGAAAGGATCAGCGTTGTCAGCTGAGTATATCCTTCCTTCCAATGGTTTTAGGCTTGATTTTTCCTCAAGAAGTATCTCTGCTCCATAGGCTATCATCTGGTAAAACTTCGCAAGGTCTGGCCTCTCCCTAAGCCTGATGAAGCACCCTATCTCTGCTCTAGCAGAATAAGCAGCTAAAGCAGCTCCAAGGTTGCCCTTGAAGGAGCCCTCAACCCCTTCGTATTCGTGCTCCACTAGCTTGGTTATGAGCACCGAGGCTCCCCTGTCCATGAAAGAGCCGGTCGGATTTGATGTCTCGTCCTTTATCAGCAGTTCATTAAGGCCAAGCCTTTCCCCAAGCTTCTTTGCCCTCAGAAGCCTCGTGTTTCCTTCCCCTAGGGAAACAGCTCTTTCTGGAGAGCAAGGTAAAAGCTCCCAGAACTTCCATATTCCACCAGCCCTAGAAGCCCACCTAGCTCTTATCGAAACCTCTTTAAGCTTTTCGAGATCATATTTTACGTTTAAAGGAGCTCCGCAGTATTTACACCTGTTAATCAGCTTTCTTGCATCGAAAGAGGTTTTGCACCTCTCGCAATAGAGCAGGTTTAGATAGCTCATGTCGAATATTATAGTTAAAGCAATTACTTATATATAAGCAATATCTCATATAATTCGATGGACTCCGAGGCCTCTAGGAGGGCAGCCGGCCTAGCCATAGGTATAGCCTGTCTCTTATACACATCTGACCGCTGCCGACGAATAGAGAGGT
>JAVCBX010000160.1:0-6655 GCA_037917635.1 Thermoproteota archaeon
ATTGCATACTCTTCAAGGAGCCTCCCAGTGGGTGAGAGGGAGATCTTCCTCAATTTCCTTGTGAAGGACGTGATCTACTACTTCTTCCTTTGGATCCTACCTTTCACCCTAGGAATATGGGCTGCTACACCAATCCTTGGAATCAATTTTTCCTTTGCACTCTTTTTACTTCTAACCCTCACCCTTTCCTTCCTCATAGGCCTCTCAATAACTTTCCTCCTTTCTGTTATCTACGTTCACTCAATAGAGCTACTAGTACTAATTCTCCTCTGCAGCACTATTGTAGTTACGATAGCTTCTTTGCTATTGAATTTGAACATCGCTCACCTGCTTCCAACTATCCCATTCTTCGAAAAACCAAATCTATTGGATCTCCTTTATTCAATCTCCCTAATCCTAATCCCCTCCGCGCTTGGTCTGAAATATTTAAAAGTTGATTATCCCGAACAGAGGAAGAGATATGAAAACTCTCTAGAGACCCTTGCTGGAAAACTAGGCTTTACTAGGTACCGTTACTTCATTTCCAAGGATTTCTTGGATCTGAAGAGGAGTGAAGGGGGGATAGGGAAAATAATATTTTCCTTTCTCTTCCCCCTTGCATTGATCTGGCTCCTCATCTCGCTTTTCTTCAGATTTGTTCCCTTAGCTAACCCATACTTACTTTACTCCCTATTCCTTGGGGTAATTGGGGTCTCTGCCTACAATTGGTTGACGGAATACGATTTGTTTACTTCCTACGCTTTCCTTCCAGTTAGGGTTTCAACCCTAATGAAGAGTAAGGTCATTGGAGCATCTCTGATCAATAGCATAGCATTGTTCATCCTCCTCTGCCTGACAGTTGCTACGAGGAACTTTGACCTATTCTTCCCGGCCTTCTTCTGTATGATCTCAGCCTTCTTCTACGTTCTGGGTGTAACCATCTACCTAACAAACTTACATCCTCACATCTTCCTCTACGATCCAAGGATGTTCCTCTTCTACCTGATCCTCGCAGTCCCGGTTTTAGTAGTTTTGATCTTACTTCATTTAATCTCGCCTTATGCTTTGTTGCTTTCACTTCTATTAACACCGTTCTCGGTTTGCTTGATGAAGAAAGGATTTAGAAAGTGGGATAGATGGGAACATCCAACTTACTAAATTTTGAGTTAAACCCAATTGCCATCTACGTGCTCTGGTTGAGAGAAATGAAGAGGTTTGTTAGGGCTAGGTCTAGAATTATTGGCACGATCATAATTCCCTTATTCTTCCTCATCTTCTTGGGTTTGGGATTCAACAAGTTGTCTGTACTTGGAAAAGGGGTTACTTTGAGTTATGTGGATTTCTTAGTTCCGGGGATATTGGGAATGAGTCTCCTCTCGACCTCAATGTTCTCAGGAATTTCAGTCCTCTGGGATAAGGAATTCGGTTTTCTCAAGGAAGTAATGGTAACCCCGGTGAGCAGATTGTCAATCGTGCTTGGCAGGACTTTAGGAGGGGTGAGCATAGCCCTGCTTCAAGCTATTACAATTCTCCTTATCTCTATCCTCCTTGGATTCAAACCAGTTAGCTTCTTAGCTATCTTACCTGCTCTTCTATTTATGTTCCTTACCTCAACTACTTTCATAGGCTTGGGCCTCATCTTAGCTTCGAAAATGGGCGACATCGAGGGTTTCGGGCTTGTAGTCCAGCTGATCTCCTTCCCAATTTTCTTCCTCTCTGGAGCGCTATTCCCTCTCGAGAACTTGCCAAACTGGTTGAGGTACTTATGTTATATTAATCCGTTGACCTATGGTGTAGACGCCTTAAGGGCATTACTCGTGAATTTCTCTTCCTTAAGTTTGGTTACTGATTTAGGAGCCCTGCTGACCGCATCAATCCTCATGATGTTCCTTGGGGCCTATTTCTTTGAGAGGAGCGAGGCAGTTTAGAGAAAAGAAAAAATACTTGGAAGCCTTTGATTAGTTAATGAGAGCTACTGCTAAATACCCTAACTTGTTAAGGAGCAAAGAGGAGAGAACGCTGGGGACTGCAAAGGATGAGATAAACTACATCTGCGATCTAATTCCAATAAAGAGCAAAGTCATCCGGGAGGAGGCATTTAGGCTCTACAGGAAGCTCTACGAGAGGGGTTTCACTAAGGGGAGGAATAGGTTCCAAATTATCGGCGCATTGCTCTACATTCTTTGTTGCGAATATGAAATACCTGTGTTCCTCGAGGATTTGGAATTCTATACCCAGGAAAGGGTTGAGAAACTTGGAAGGATGGTTAGAGAGGTCTGTAGAGAGCTTAGGATAAATTTCAAGCCCCACTCCCCTGAGGTGGGACTGGTGAGATATGGTTATGAGCTTGGGATGAGCCAAGGGGAGATAACTGAAGCCCTTAAGGTAGTTTACGAGGCTAAGTCGAGGAAGTTGTTAAGTGGAGATGTTAAGCTGGACATGGCAATAGCCTTGGTTTTAGCAAAGGAATTGAAGCTCAGAAGAGATTTCTTGAGGAGGGTTGCTAGAAGACTTAGAGTAGAAGAAAGCGAGTTGTTGGAGGGTTTTGAGAAGTTGAGGAAGATTTTAGTTACTATCTTTTAGAAGTTACTTAAAGAAAAAGTTTATAAAGCGACTCCCTCTATTTGTTTGGGATAAATATGTCACTTCAAGCCAAACTTAACGAATACCTCGCATTCCAGAGAAAAGCCCAGGAGTTTGTGGAATTTGAGAAAGGGGAAGGACCACTCCAGGAGCTATACGATAAATATGCGGATTCCCAAGAGAAAAGCAATATCTTTTTCGTAAGTGTAGGGGAAGCCTACAGGAAATTGAGGGAAGATTTAGATAAAGTCCTTACGAAGTTGAGGAAAATTGTGGGCGCAACTGAAGTAACTTGTGGATTGGGGAGGGATGGTTATCTAATCTTCCTATGGGACTTGAAGAAGGGAATTCTTCCAGAAGAAGTAGATTCCTACCCCTTTTCACCGAATGTCAAGAAGTTAATCGAGTTCCTAAAAGTGATGAAGCTTGAGCTTGGGGTAGAGGCATTCGAGAGCGGGGATAGGCTCATCAGCGGTCGGGGGATGCCCTTAACTATAGAGCACGATTTGACCCAGCTGAAAAAGGAGGCCAGAGTAGATTACATGAGTGGTAGCCTAAAGGGGTGGAGGTTCAGGCTCGCGGAATATCAACCTAGAAAAGGGAGGGAAAGGAAACTATTAGAGGTTGTGCTTGGGAAGTTAAGCCCGAGGAAAGAAGTGATGGTAGTGAAGGTTTCCCCAAAGATGGTGGAATACCTGGCAAAGCCTGAGGAAAATCCAAAGATAGCCCAAAGTCTTGAATCGCTCCTCAAATCTGGTAAGGACTGGAAGAAGAATAGCCTCGAGAGATTCGTAGATCGGATTAGGGAATCCAGATAACTGAGATAATCCAATTTCTTCACGAAGAAAAATCTTCACGAAGAAAAAAGTTGATTGTAACCATTTTGGAGAAGCAAAAGATTTATAAGAGTTCAGTAACTGATTCTCAGACATGTCACTTGAGGAGGCTGTCAACGAGTACTTCAGTGCTTTGAGGAGGATGAATTACATAGATGATTTTCGACAAAACCGGGGAGGCCCGATTCAAAGAGCTTTCATCAAATACTTGAGTGAAGCGCCCAAAGACAAAATCCCGGAATGGAAAAGAAATTTCTTAAAAGAGGTTGATGCTTACGAAGAAAGGTTGAGGGAAAGGACAAAACTCAAGCTAGGACGAGCTACGGGGGCTACCGTCTTTATATGGCCAAAGAAGGACTGGAGGCTTATTCTAAAGGAAGATGGGAGCACAGTTCCTGTCCCTGCTGATAAGTACTACCTAACTTTCATCTGGGACTTGAGGAGCTCAGCTGTTCCAAAGGTGAGTTCTGAGATAGATAGCCTTATGAGATCAGCTAGGTGGTACTTGGGGGATATGGATAACCTAGAGTTCCTCGCGGAGAAAGTTGAGGGAGACCTATTGGAAATACGTCTCATCGATCCACATAACTACTTCAAGGGGACGGTCTATAAGCTAGTTGATAAGAACAGAAAGGTAAAAGTGTTGGGTACAGCAGTTGGGGAAATGTGGAGGAGGGGAATTGTAAAAGTTGAGGTTAACCCGAGGTTCTTGAGGGAGAAAAAGAACGAAGTCGTTAGCTTAGTGGAGCAAATCTCAGAGGTAGCGAGAAGGGGTAGAATGGGGCCTCTAGAGAGGATTCTCAATCGAAAGCCCAAAGAGCTGGAGAATTCTGACCGAAAGTTTTTTTAAGGATAATAGTCATCACTGTAGCATGGTAATAATTTTTTACTTTCACAGATGTACACCTGAGGATCTAGATGAAGTTGAGAGAATCGAAAATCTTTCGAAAGAATTTGAAAAATCTTTAAAATCCTTAGGAAGGGTTTAAGGGAAAATGGCTCGCGAACTCAGGTGGCTTTTGGAAGATGTAGTTTCCGTTTATGAGTCAGATCCTTGGGTAGATGCAGCGATTTCGCTAAGGATAACTAGGCTCAGGGAGCCAATCGAGGAAATAATTGCTCGTTGCGAGGCCGAAGGGGAGAAGTGTGAGTCCTATGTTCAAAGGATTTCAAGTGGACCCAGGGATGAGGTAAGCGAAGGGGTTAAGAAGGGGTTCGGTCATAGGATGGGGGCAGAGCTGAAGACACCCAGGATCTTGATCTTAAAGCCAACTAGGCTAGAAGCCCTAGCCCTTTGGGATAGGGTGAACACCTTCAGCGGGATCAGGCTTTCAGGACTTGAGAGATCTCTCAGAATTCAAAGGCCACCATTCCCTACGATTGATAAGGAGAGCAAGGAGCAACAGGATGAAGCCCTACCAGTTTACGAGGAGTTGATCAATCGTGGAGTTCCTGAAGAGGATGCGAGGTATTTGCTCCCAGAAGGAGTGATAACAACAGTAATCTTCGATGCTGCTGATAATCAACTTAGGTATTTAGCTAAGCTCGGTAACTCCTACTTCGAGAAGCCTGGCTGGGAGGAGCTTGAGAGGTTACAAGGGATTTGCAAAGGGATAAGGAGATTGGTTAAGGAGGAACTTGGCTACATCCCGAAAGAAGAGGGCTTAGGGACTTGGGAGCTCTACGGATCTTTTGAGGATTGGAAGGAAAGGGTTGGCTTTGGGGAAGAGGATGAGCAGCCAAAGAGCAAAAACCTATTCTCCTGGGTACTAAATTTGGATGTAGATGGGAGCCTCTCCATGTATGCTCAAGCGGTTAGGGAAAGGCAAGCATTAGTTGAGCTCGAGCCACTTGAATCAATTGCTAGGAGAGCGACTTACGTAATTCCCAAGACTTTTGACGACGAAGCTAAGAAAGAATATAAGAGGATTGCGAAGCTGGCAACAGAAATACAGATTAACAAATTGGAGAATGAGGATCCAACCTTCGCCTACAACCTACTTCTTGGCCAAAAAGCTAGGGCAAGGTTTCATATGCTCGCCGCTCATGTTCCTTACATGATAGCTAAGAGGGGTTGCGGTGCTGCCCAATGGGAGATAAGGGAGAGGATAGCTTTCCCAGCTTACGAGAAACTAAGAAGCTTGGGGATTGAAGTTGGCCCGAGATGCGTAACCTTCAGAGAGTGCTGGGAATCACCCAAAGTTAGGTGTCCAATTAGGCATGAATGGCCAAAGCTTACGAATGAGGAAATAATTGAGAGATTGAGGACGAGGGACATAGAAGATCTAGTAATAGTAATCTAAAACGTAGTTATTAAAAACTTCGCGGCCTTTATTCTTCGCATGCGAAGAATTGAGGTGGAGCTGAGGAGCTTCCTAACTAAAGAGCAGTTCCGGAAATTGCTCAAGTTCTTTGAGGAAAATGCTGAATTCCTTGGCGAGGACTACCAAATCACTTACTACTTCGATGCACCCCAAGACCTCAGGATTCAAAAAACTAGGGAGAACTCGAAGATCTGGCTAAAGACGGGAAAGATCCATGAGGAACAGAGGGAGGAAATAGAGATCTTCTGTAAGCGAACGGATTTTTCAAAGCTCGAAAGGCTCTTTACCTTACTTGGATATAAGATAAAGGCTAAGTGGTACAGGAAGCGAAGGAAATTCAGGTGGGGAAATGTAAAGATTATGCTCGACTACACCAGAGGCTATGGTTACATAATCGAGATGGAAAAGGTAGTGAGTCCTGAACGAAAGGAGGAAGCCCTTCAACAACTGAAAAAGAAGTTTGAGGAACTCGGTCTAGAGATAACGCCAAAGGAGGAATTCGACGAAAAATACAGGTGGTACTTGGAGAACTGGAGGAGAATTCTTGGAAAATCTTAAAGCTTTTAAACTTCCAAACAACTCTTAATTACGTGCCCCCGTAGTCTAGCCCGGCTAAGGATGACGGCCTCTCGAGCCGTAGACCCGGGTTCAAATCCCGGCGGGGGCAATATATCGACGGTACAATTCTCCAACATACCTGGAATACTTCTCCTTCAACTTCTTGTAGTATACCTAATAAGAAACTCCACGAAGACAGAGATATAGCCCATGGAGACACAGATCGAGGAAAGTGTATGGCGTGACAATTTATATCAACCTTTGTATTACGAAATAGCCTTATGATCTCGAAGTCCAGCAGATCAAAGTTCATAGGTTTCTGGACATAGCCTGTGGACCAAGTCTACAGTTAGGGAGATTACGGAGAGGGGTTTC
>JAVCBX010000093.1:0-6584 GCA_037917635.1 Thermoproteota archaeon
AAAAAGGAGAGGGGGGATAATCTGGGCCGTTAGAACAGGAAACGAAACCGATAGACCAATAGAGGAGCTTAAGATAATCTGTGAACATGTAAATGAGAGAATATTTGGAATTTCCTTTAGAGGAAAGGCAGACATGTGTCTTCAAGCGAAGCAGCTCGAGATAAAGGGGTATGAGGCTGTTTCCAATCTCTGTAAGCTGAAGAAAAAGGAATGCCCATACTACAAGAAAACCAAGCTCGTAAAAGAGGCTCTTGAAGAGGGACCGCTCCTATTCACAGAAGTTTTAGAGCTTGCCTCTTCTGAGGGAATGTGCCCTTATTACCTCCAGTTAGAGCTCCTAAGATCTGCTAAAGTTGTTAGCTTGAGCTACAACTATGTGCTAAGTCCCTTAGGATGGGTGATTAGGAGGAGGTTTCCGTTCACCTTCTCAACGCTTGTGGTTGATGAAGCTCACAACTTAATTGATGCCGTTAGGAACCTTTACTCCGATAGGATAAGCACGGAGACTGTTAAAAGGGCGATAAGAGAGCTAGATGATCTGGGTAGACTCCCAAAAAAAGGGATTGGAGAGGCTCTTGTAAGACTCTTCAAGCTAATGGAGACCTTATCCTCAACAATAGAGGAGGAGGGGGTCTTTCAGCCCTTAGATCTGATAAGGAATGCTGGAATCAGAATGGAGCACCTGAGATATATGCTGACTTTGGGATCAAGGGTTCAGGCCATGAGAATGGAAGAGGGAAAGGCGCCAAGATCGTCTCTACATCACCTTGCTAGGTTCTTCATCTTGGCGCTGGAAAAGCTGGGAACTGATGGAGTGGCATATTTGGCCACAAAGGAAAGGGATAGGCTGTATCTAGAGGTATGGGACATAAGGAGTTCAGAATTACTTTCAGATATCTGGGGAGAGTTCAGAAACTGCATATTCATGTCAGGAACTCTTAAGCCTATAGAGGCCTTTGCAGAGATGTCTGGAGTTCAGGAGTGCGTTGGAAGGGTATTTCCATCTCCAGCAAATCCAAATAGAATAAGAAGCTTTATCCTAACTGGATTATCCACGAAAGGAGAAGTTCTCGACGAAAAAACAATCGAGAAATATGCTATTGCTATAAGAGCTTTTTTGGAGGAAGTAAAAGGAAACGTAGCTGTATTTACGGCTAGCTACAGGATTCAAAACGATTTGATGCCAGATATATTTGATTCAGCCATAGAAAGCGGAAGAGAGATCTTCGTTGAGAGAGAAGGGATGAAAGGAGAGGAAGCAAGAGAACTCCTGATCAATTTCAAGAAAGCAAAAGGAAGAGGCGTTCTAGTAGCGCCAGTAAGGGGAAGGTTTGCTGAGGGAGCTGATTTTCCAGGAGAAGAACTTGTTGGAGTTTTTTTGGTTGGAGTTCCCTTTGCGAGACTTACCTTGAGGACTAAGCTTGATATAGAATACAATCAGAGGGTCTACGGCCGAAGAAAGGGAATGTACTATGCTTACATCGTTCCAGCGATGAGAGCTGCATCACAGGCCCTTGGAAGGGTTATAAGGTCCTCAGAAGACTATGGAACTTTTATTTTAGGGGATGAAAGATTCCTGAGAACAGGGCTCCTTAGGCTCCTACCAGATTTCATAAAACAAACCGCAAGGGTGATTAACTATCTCAAGTTGAGGGAGTTGCTTCGAAGACCCTCAACATGTCAGGTGTAGAGCTGCTGATACGTCTTGCTTTTCTCTTAACTTGTTAAATATCTTACAGGCCTCGGAGGTTCTTCTTATTATTGTCTTTATTCCTCTTTCCTCTAGGAACTTTATAGTCTCATTTGGAACTTTCATTAAGCCCGAGTATCCCGTTCCAATAACTAGGACTTCTGGAGGTTCATCTAATATGACCTTCAAGTCTTCTGGAACCAAGTTGTGGCCTTCCTTTCTCCACCAATTCGCATGAACCTTTCCCTTGTGTATTATTATGTCCCTTCTGTATTCACTTCCTGAAACTCTTATCCTACCAAAGTCATATTCCTCTATGAAGATCTTGCTCTCACCCATCCTTACCGAAAAATGGACCAATAAAAAGAATAAATAAATAAATAACCTAACATTCCTACATGAAGGAGCGGTCTCTGCATGAAAGTGTCAATTCTCTCATGGCTCAAAGGTTTCTTGGGAAGGATTAATAGGATCTTAGAAAGGTTTCAGAGCTACATTGAGATGTGGAGAGCTGAAGAGATAATCAGAAGGTATTTCGGGGCTAACGCTTTCGACGGGGCCATGACCACACTTGGAATTCTGATAGGTGCCTACATAACTGGAAACCTGAATCCTTCGCTGATAGTGGGAATTACAATAAGCACCGGGATTGCTCTGGGGACCTCTGGCATCTTTGCAGTTTACCTAATAGAGTCTGCAGAGAGGCAGAAGAGGCTTGAAGAGCTTGAATCAGCTGTAATGGTTGATCTTCAGGACACCTTGCTTGCAAAGGCAAGCAAGTTCGTCTCTTCCTTCACAGCATTAGTCGATGGAATCGCTCCAATAATCGTAGCGATTATAGGAATCTCTCCCTTCATTATCTGCCTAAAGAAGCCTTATTCAGTAGAATATGCTGCAATTTTTTCTCTTATAATAATTTTTGCAACTCTATTCCTTTTAGGCTACATGATTGGGGCCGGGAGCATCAAGAAGAGATCAATGTATGGGATAAAGATGCTCATCGCTGGGATAATAGCAACCCTGCTCTCCATCCTCTTGAAAGGCCCTTGAAGAGAACAACGCGTCACAAATTTGGAATGATTTTTAACTAATTTTACAAGAGCTCTCTTGATGGCCTTGAATCGCAGGTTCTACGTGGTAACAGAGGAGGAGATAAAAGAAGGAAAAGTAGTTGATGTTTATTTTCTCAGAACCCTTGAAACCATGAAAAGGCTTGGAATAAGTAGAAAGAAAGTAGTTGCAGAGATAGCTGCGAGATCCCTTCCGAGATCAAGAATTCCACCTCATGAGCCTTGGAAATGGGGAGTCCTTGCGGGAGTTGAGGAAGTGGTAAAGCTCTTGGAGGGAAGGGAAGTTGACCTATATTCTCTCCCTGACGGAAGCCTGTTCCATCCAAAACTACCGGTGATGAGGATAGAAGGGCCATATGAGGAGTTTGGTGCCCTAGAGACGAGCATATTGGGCTTCTTGTGTTGTCTATCTGGCATAGCGAGTGCTGCTGCCCACATCAAGGTAGCGGCAGAGGGAAAACCGGTCGTGAATTTTGGGATCAGGAGGAACCATCCAGCCATCTCGCTTGCGATAGAGAGGGCTAGTCTAATAGGAGGATGCGACAGCTCTTCTGGCATATTAGTTGAGGAGCTAGGGTTTAAGCCAGTGGGTACTATGCCCCATGCTCTGATAATAATAGCTGGAGACCAAATCAAGGCTTGGAAGGCATTCGACGAGGCGATGCCCGAGGAGGTTCCAAGGATAGCTTTGGTCGACACTTTCTACGATGAGAAGGTGGAGGCGATCATGGCTGCGGAAGCGCTCAAGGAAAGATTGAATGGAGTAAGGCTTGACACTCCAAGATCTAGAAGGGGAAACATGGAGGAGATAATCAAAGAAGTTAGGTGGGAACTGGACATAAGAGGCTATAAGGACGTAAAAATATTCCTCTCAGGGGGTTTGGACGAATATAGCGTGATGAGATATGAAAAGGCCGGAGCAGATGCATTTGGAGTTGGAACTAGGATAACGGGAGCTGATCCTATAGACTTCGGGATGGATGTAGTGGAAGTAGAGGGAAGACCTTTTGCTAAGAGGGGAATACGCTCCGGAAGCAAAGAGGTTTACAGATGCCAGAAGTGCTTGGAGTATTTCGTGGTTCCAAAGGGATCAGGAGCTCCAATATGCAAAAAGTGTGATGCAAAGACGGAAAAGGCGTACATTAAGATGCTTGAAAAGGGGAAGATAATGGTGGAATTCGAACCTGTTTCAAAGATAAGGGAGAGAACTTTAAATCAGCTTAAGAGTTTAGGATTGTTGAAGCCTTGATACCATAAATATTAAGGAAATTGAGATAAACTCTTCTTAGGATTGAAAATGGGATTAGTTAAAATCAAGAACCGGGCCCTTTTAAAAATTCTCGTAGGCGTCCTCCTTTTCGCTTTCATAGTCCCTCAAAAAATTCAAGCTGCACCACCTCAAGGCTCTCTCCTACCATTTCCAGAATACCATACTGATCCGCTCAATGGAATCCTTTATCCTAGAATAGCAACTCCAGCTTTCGTGATAAACAATGGGAATTTCGATGTTTACGTGAAGAAAGAGATGGTGGACTCAAAAGTTAGTGTGTACCTTACGTCCCTCTTTACCGAGGGATACGAGTATCCGCTAGACGTGCTCTCAACAGAGCAGCTGGAAGGAACCTTGGTGAAAATAAGGGTTAGGGTCCCAGAGGGAGTTCCCAAGGGACTTTTCAACCTTACAATTAAGAGCGGAGCTGTAGAGCTTACTGAACCAAACGCGGTCTACGTGTTCGGAGAGAAATACCCCGATGAGCTTAAGCTGGTGCACATAACAGACACTCACTATGGCACAAGAAGAATGCCAAAGCTTTTGAAGAATCGGGATCTGTTTGAGCAACTAATTGCCTTAATAAATGGTCTCAGGCCTGATTTGGTGATCCATACTGGGGACCTCATAGATGCCATTGTTAGACCTGACGAAGAGGATCCGTTTAAGAGCATGTATTATGAGATGGTTAGATTAAGGGTACCAGCCATAATAGTGCAAGGGAACAACGATAACACGGCAATAGAGAAGGGATCTTACTTCTGGGAGAAGTACTTCGGACCATTATATGGGGTAGTGAAGTTTGGGAACTACAGCTTCTTCCTTTTGGATGCTGATACTGGCAGAATTCAACCCGAACAGATTGAGTGGCTTGAAAGAAGGATTGAGGAACTCAAGCAGATACCAGTAAAGGTTCTGATGCTTCATTATCCATATTTTGGCGAAGACCTCGGGTATTATCACAAGGAAAAGGGCTTCATCAACGTAGTTCCGAATATATCAAACTGGTTAAATAAATTCCACTTTAACCTAGTTTTAGCGGGCCACTGGCACGTTGACAACATAACGAAACCTCCTACTCTACCGACGTTAAGCATAGTAACAGACGCTGGTCAGTACGATGATGTAGATGATTATGGTCATTACAGGCCCATTAAACTAACATCCGATGGCAAGGTTGAGTATGAGGACCCATCTCCGTCTCTAGCTTTGTTATCCATAAAATATCTCCAAAGTTACGACGGTTCTTCAAGTGGGGTCTCAATTTTAGTAAGCAATAAAGAAAACAGGGAGGTTAGCCTAATTCTGCCAGTCGTCCTATCGGCATACAGGGAGAGTCCTTGGATAGAAAATGCAGAAATCCTGGCATCCTACGATCACAAGGGAAAGGGAATATATGAAATAAAGGTCAAAGTCCCTCCAAGAAAGGAACTCCTCGTAAAGATCTACATCGAGGAGGATAAAGTTAAACCAAGGGTTAAGGTTGAGCCTGAGGTAAAGGAGGAAACCATAATCCTTTGGCACGAGGCTTTTGATGATGGACTTGGGGTAAAAGAAGTAAAGCTATTTTACTCGCCTGATAACAAGACTTGGACAGAGATAAAGCCCGAGATGGAGACAGGATATCCGGTGTACAAATTTAAGGCCCTAGCTGAAAAGATGTATTACAAAGTTCTGGCCGAGGACGCTGCGGGAAATAAAGCAGAAATATACGGAACGGTCGAAATTCCATCGCTGAAGCCGACAAAAGCTCCTTCTCCAACGCCATTGCCTAAGAAGCCAATACCTCTGCTCTATTTGGCAATCATCGCCGTTCTCTTAGTTGCGATAGTTGCAATTTTCGCTTTAAGGAGGAGATAGGATGAGAAAAAGGTGCTTTCTCCTTCTAATTTTTCTTCTAATCTCGGTTAAGATTACTTTGGGAATAAACAAAGGAGTACAACCAGTAAACAGGATACTTCTTCCTAGAATAGGCTTTCCAGCCTTTATAGAGCCCAATTCTTCCTTTAACGTCTTGGTTGTTGGAGAACTGAAGGAGTTAAGGGCCTTTGTGAAGAATGACGTAAGCTTTCATGAACTAGAAGTACAAAGCTTTTCATATAATAGTTCCGAAAACTTAACCTATCTAACTCTTCGTGCGAAAAATGTGAGCTCAGGCCTGTATTCGCTTGTGTTGGAGACCGATAAGGGCAGGATGGTTGAGCCAAATTGCGTCTCTGTAAGGGAGAGTTGGAACCTGCCTTTAACGGTTTTCTGGATCTCAGACACTCACTATGACAACAGAAAAGGTCAATTACATCTTGCTTCAAGGTTTAGAATGCACATTTGGACTATGAACTTCTTCTCTCCTGATTTCATCGTAATAACGGGTGATGTTTGCAACAATCCTCCTGAGCGCCTGTTCATGGGAGCTTACAAAGAGCTCATGGAACTTCAGCACCCCATAGTTCTAGTTCCAGGAAACCACGATCACAGCTTAAAGGAGGACTTCTTCACCAAGTATCTGGCTCCTTCAAATGCGAGCCTTAACATAGGGCCATTGCACATTATCTCC
>JAVCBX010000194.1:0-6577 GCA_037917635.1 Thermoproteota archaeon
GCTATGAGGCATGCAAGAAGAACATGTCTCAAACCAGCTTCTAACCTAGAGCTTGCTCCTGCAAAATTAGCGTATAGCCTTCCTAGCGGATAGTAGATGACGAACGAAGCGGTGAGTAGAGAAGCCTCCACAGCATTTGTCGCACACTTCAAAAGGCAGACGATCCAGAAGGCTGAGGCTGTTACATCATAAAGTTTTCCTAATCTTAGGAAAAGGAAAGCTAGACAAAGGATCCAAAGGAGCGTTATAGCAGAGAACCTGACCGTCAGTAAGCAATGGGTCATGCTGACTGTCAGGAGCGCTGATGAAGCGATTCCTAAGGAAAGCCAGCTATCCAATCCTCATCTCCCCTAGGATCGCCTTGAGAGGCCTGTTAACGTCCCAATCGTAAACATCTGCATCTTCAGCTATCTTCCTCATGATCGCTTTTCTTTCCAGCTCAAGCATCTTGGAAGCGAGCCTAGTCTCCCTACCACCATTCACGAACTGGGACTCGATTGAGATTGGGGATGGGGAGAACACCATCACTTTAAAGCCAAACCTTCTCAGCAACTTCACTCCCTTAGCAACGGAATCGTCCAAGAAGGGGGTTATCACAATTACTTGGGCTCCTGGGGTCAGATAAACGTTGATGAAGTTCATTATCAGAAATTCGAAGGGTTCCCTTCCCTTCGGTTTCAATGAGCTTAGCGTATATGCAAGTCGTAGGAAGTGCCTTGGTCCACGATCAGGATGGACCCACCTTGGAACTCCTCCCATTGAAATAAGACCAACTTTGTTTCCCGTTTCAAGAACGTAGTGGGCTATCGAAGCGGCTGCTCTTGCCGAATAATCAAGAGCGTTTATCCTCCTTCCCAAGGCATTAATTTCCCTGGAATCAACTAATATTATCACATCAGCCCTCTTTTTCGCCTCATACTCATTTGATATGAGCTTGGCGTGTCTTGCGGTCGCTTTCCAATTTATCTTCTTCATAGCGTCCCCTGGAATGTACTCTCTGAGGCTGTGAAAATCGGTTCCTTCCCCTATCATGCGCGAGGGGACTACGCCTGGAGCTGGCCTCGTCCTAATCGCCCTTATCTCTACCCTCTTTATCCACTCAACCTTTGGAAGGGCAGAGAGGTAATTTTCGATAGGAATGAAATCTCTAAGGTTGAAAAGACCCAGAGGATCAATTACATCTATTCTTATGCCCTCGAACCTCCACATACCCCTCTTCGTCTTCAATCTATACTCAAATTCCCTCCTTTCACCCCTTTCAATGTGAATGAGACGAGATGGGCTCCCTCCAACTAACTCCAAACCTCTTGGAACTAAATCGCTCATCAGCAAGAGCTCCAGGGAAGAGCCTACGTTCTTAACCTCGAGTTTCACGCTAATCTCATCTCCTTCAGTGGTTAGCTCCTTGCTTAGGGTCCTATTGACCTCAAGGGCTGGCTCCTTTACCATTAGCCTAGAAACTAAGAAAGCAAAGAGAATTGGATAAAGTGAAGCTAGGAGCCACCACCTCATAGTGGCTATGGAAACCATCACAGAGATGAACGCTGAGATAACTAAAACCACAGCTACTTCGCTTAAATATGGGCCTCGCCTAGACGAACTTTGGTACCTCAACCGTCTCGAGCAACCTCCCAATTATAGATTCTTGTGTGACGTTCGTGTACCAGAACTCCCTTCTTAGAATCAATCTATGGGCCAATGCTGGCACAGCAACCCTTTTGACGTCATCGGGTATCACGTAATCTCTTCCCCTTATTGCTGCAAGTGCCCTCGAAAGCTTAAGCAGGGCAAGAGATCCCCTCGGGGAAGCTCCTACTTCAGTCTCGCTCGCTTCTCTCGTGGCCCTAACCAAGTCAACTATGTACTCAAGCACGCTATCGTCAACATGAATCTCTTCAACAGCTTTCTGCATCTCTATGACTTCTTCTGCGCTTACAACAGGGACTAAAGTGAATTGATCGCTTTTCCTCCTGATCCTCCTCTTGAGTATCTCGATCTCCTCATCTTTCTCTGGGTAGCCGATGTTCAACCTGATAAGAAACCTATCAAGCTGCGCCGCTGGGAGGGGATAAGTTCCTTCATACTCTATTGGGTTTTGGGTCGCTATAACAACGAAAGGCTCCTCAAGCCCATGAGTCTCACCTTCTATAGTCACTTGTCTCTCCTGCATCGCTTCCAGAAGTGCGGATTGGGTTTTAGGGGGTGCTCTGTTTATCTCGTCTCCAAGGACTATGTTGGCAAATATCGGCCCCTTCCTCAGGTAAAACTCACCTGTCTTCTGGTTGAAAACGTAGGTACCAATTATGTCAGCTGGCAAAAGGTCGGGCGTGAACTGTATTCTGGAGAACTTACAGGCCATAACGCTTGCAAGGCATCTGGCCATCATCGTCTTAGCTAAACCAGGAACGTCCTCTATCAAAACGTGGCCATTCGCGAGAACGCTTGCGAGCAAAAGCTCTAACACGTCTTCCTTCCCAACTATTATCGTGGATATCTCCTCAAGCATCTTCGTCGCTTTTCTGCTAACATCCTCTATTTTCAACGGGATCTCCTCCCAACATCCATCTCTTCAAGGGCCAACTCCAAAAGACTCAGGTAGTCCTCTCCCTTAACCTCCTCCCGTTCAAGTAGATCTAAAAGGGGGCCCCTCGGGACGTATCTGCTAGGATCTCTTCTTATCTCCCTCTTAGATGCGCTTGGTGTATTTGAGGCCAGAACATCCAGTATCCTGTCTAAGATAATTTCTCTTGCATAATTGTAACCTAATGAAGCGCTTTTTATAATTCTTGAAGTTCTCTGCAGGCTTCCGCTCCTCTCCTCGCTGAAGTAATGGTAGAATTCCCTCGGGTCTGGAAGTCTCAAGATCCCCTCTCCATATCTGATCAGCAACGAGATGAAGAGTGAGGCAGAAAGCAGGAGAAGCGAAAACCACCTAAGGAAAAAGGATTTAGGAAGCGTTGATGAGGCTATGAGAAGCGCGAAGTAAAGCAACTTAAGAGCGATGCGACCTTTCAAGTTCTACACCTCTTACTAGCTCCTCATAACACTTAATAGCCCTTGAGACATCCATTTCATGCACTTCTCTTCCGCTGTACTTCGCGATCTCGAATAGGGAAACTAAAGAGTAGAGATTCGATGATAGGTTGCCCAGCTCTTGTGATACGTGAAGGTGATGCTCTCTGTGAGTCCACGATTCCCTATAAGGGAAGCCCTTCTTGGTTAGGAATACAACAGCGTTCCTATAGATCCTTATAATAGCTTCCTTAGGATCTCCTCTCACCTCAACGAAGCCAAGCCAAGAGCTGGGCTCTGCCCTCCCTGGTGAGATCATTTGAACAATCCTCTCAGAACTAAAGTAAAGGATTATGAGGATTGCAACAGCAAGAAGAGGAAGCATGCTTGCAAATGGGCCCAGACCTTTTGCTGGCACTAATTCTATGGAAGTCAAGTTCGAGGTTGAAACTGGTGTTTCTCCAGCTTCTTCCATCGGTGGAATCACTATTATTGAGGTGTTGTTGAAGAAAACCCTCGGGCTTTTTTCGGATCTAAGAATGAAGTAGGCTGCTAGAAACAAAAGAAGCCATGTGAGATAACTACGCCATGAACTCCTCTTTTGGGTCGTTCCAAAGATATAACGGATCCTTCTTTGCCGTATTAAGGTGTATACGAGTAATGCAAGGGTTAAGATCATTCCCAAAGCTACAGGAACCCTGAAAACGAGGTTTGGCCCTGGCCCATAGGGCTGTTCAAAAAAGGTCTCTGGAAGCGATATAACGGCTCTGGTAAGGGTTATTGTAAGCAGTATGATGATAGCAAGGAACAGAGTCGCGAGCTTTAGAGGTTCGGCCCTCATTCAATCGAGTTTCCATTAAACAGGTATTTAAATTACTCGATAAGAGACTTAGCTTGATGCTAAGGGAAAGATCTGCCAAGTCATTTCTCCTGATCTTCATAGTTTTATCTGGCCTAGCCCACATCGGAGTGATCAGATCGATTTGTAAGGAAGGTAAGGGTTTAATTGAGCCTAGAATAGCCTTTCTTCCTCCTGGAAATCATCAGGTCTACCTAGATATAAGACTGGCTTCGGAAAACAGCGCAATAGTCACTCTAACTTTCCAGGCAAGGGACCAGCTCTCTTGGCTTCTGATATCTTCCCTTTACGCGAGGCAAAGGCCAAGCTTGATCTCGGATTTCAAGGGATTAATCTCAGATGTCCTTCAGGTTGACGAGGATAAGGTCGAGAGAAGGGAATTGAAAATAGATTTAGAAAACTTAAAGGTATGGATGGTTGCTGACGTAAACCTTTCAGGCTCGGCTTCCATATCAAGAGAGGGAAGAGAGATCAGGTTCTGTCTGGTGGATCCGATATTTAAGGGGCTTTACGAGGGAGCCTGGGGTTGGATAGATCGGATAAACGTCACGGTCTCTGAGGGGTTAAGAATAGTCGATGTGACTCCAGGAGAAAACTTGGTTCAACTAGAGGACACCAATGCGCTGTGGGAAATACCATCCATGGAGAAGGCTTCCGAATCTTACTGCGTAAAAATCAGGACAAAGGGGATTTTACCTCTCGGTTGGATCGTGGCTGTCGCATCATTCGCGATTTTAGCTCTTCTTTACTTCTTACTTTCTAGGAGGCTGAGAAAAGGCGGTGAAGTTTCGAGTTCTCTGCCCTAGAAAAGACGAGGCCTTCCTCGTTGAACGTTCGAAGCCATCTCAAGGTGCGTTGTTCTCAAATAAAGTTCAGATGAACTTCCATTTAGGCCCTTCAGGTGTGTCTTGGAGCTCTATTCCTCTTTTTCTAAGCTCCTCCCTTATCCTGTCCGTTATCTCGTAGAGCTTCCTCTTCCTAAGCTCTTCCCTTACGTTGGCTATTAGGTGGATGAGTTCCTCCGTTAGCTCGTGTTCCACTTTCCTAGCAAGTCTGTCCTCCTCCAAGATGCCAAGTACAGATCCTAGCTCCCTGTAAATTCCTAAAACCTTTTTCTTGACCTCCTTGTTTATCGAGTTGAATTTCGAGGCGAATCTATTCATTTCCCTTGCCATCTCAAAGAGAGACGCTATTGCCTTTGGGGTATTAAAGTCATCATCCATAGCACTTTCGAATCCTTTCTTGCTTTTTTCTATTCTTCCTAAGAGCTCCTCATCTTCAGGCCTTATTTCTTCCCTCTCCTCCAGCTCGGCAAGGTTCTTCATTGCCGTGTAAAGCTTATCCAGCCTTTCCTTTGCAAGCTCAAGGTCTTCCCAAGAGAACTCCATGGGCTTCCTGTAATGAGTTGAGGCAAGATAGAGGCGGACCACCTCTGGCTCGTACTTATCTAGCACTTCCCTTATGGTAACCACATTGCCAAGTGACTTGGACATCTTCTCCGCCTTCATGTTCATGACCCCCACGTGAAGCCAGTACTTTACGTAAGGCTTCTTTCCAGTCAACGCCTCCGCTTGTGCTATCTCGTTGGTATGATGCGGGAAGATTAGTTCGGTTGCACCTCCATGAATGTCGAATTGGGGACCGAAGTGAGTTATCGCCATTGCTGTGTCCTCTATATGCCATCCTGGCCTTCCTGGTCCCCATGGAGAAGGCCAAGATGGTTCTCCTGGCTTAGCGGCTTTCCAAAGCGCGAAGTCAAGCGGACTCTTCTTCCTTGGATCTGGCTCTATCCTGTGCTTCTTTAGCTCATCAAGCTTCATTCCAGAAAGCTTAGTGTAATCCTTAAACTTTGGGACATGGAAGTAAACGGTTCCATCCTCTATCACGTAGGCATATCCCTTATCTAGGAGGCCTTTGATTTGCTCTATTATCTCAGGAATGTAGTCGGAAGACTTCGGGTAAAGGTTAACGTTTTGCTTTACTTTGAGCGCTTCCATGTCCTCGAAGAACCTCCTTGTGTAGAATTCCACGAGATCCTTCCAGCTTATTCCTTTCTCCTTTGCCCTTCTTATGATCTTATCCTCTATGTCCGTAATGTTCTGGATGTAGAAAACTGAGTACTTCCTGTACCTCAACCACCTGACTATTATGTCATAATTAACGTAATTCTTCGCGTGTCCCATGTGGGCATCATCGTAGGGAGTTTGACCGCAGACGTATATGTAGACCCTGTTCCCATGAATGGGCTCAAAAACCTCCTTCTTACGTGTTAAAGTGTTGTAAACTAGGATTTTAGGTCTCTCGCTTACTTTCTCGGACACAATAAGGACCACCGACTCGTCAAAAACCGAGGGGATTAATAAATCATAACCTTTAATCACAACAAGGTTATCAGATATTTCCACAAAGAACTCGTCCTCACCATTTCCTGTGTTCTTGATGTAAAGTGTAAACGACACATTGCTTCCTGGGTCCACATCAGCCTCAGGTGGACTGGCAGTTACCTGTACGCCATATACCTGAAGAATCTCTGTAGTTATATCTACAGTGCCACTAATAGTGTTGTTCCCTGATGATGTTACAACTATGGTATGGGTGATGTTCCCAACCTTAGTCTCTTTAGGCACAACAACCCTTGCGGTTATGTTGACTGCCTCATCAGGTTGCAGGAATACTGAGCTCTGGCTGAAGTACACCCAGTTAGGG
>JAVCBX010000003.1:0-6489 GCA_037917635.1 Thermoproteota archaeon
TCGCAACAATGCTCGGCTTCCTTGAGCTTCCCAGCTTAAGGGCCTTCTCCCACGTCACTCTAAGCACACTTCTTGGGACCGTAATCGGCGATTATGCCTTTTTTAAGGGAATAAAGGCGTTTGGGGCTGAAAAAGCGGCTCCTATAGGTTTTACTTACATCCTTTGGGCGACTTTGCTATCAAGAATCGTGTTGGAGGAACCAGTATCCTCAAGCGTCATAATAGGAGTTCTCCTAAGCTTGGTTGGAATCTGGTTGCTGTACAGCGATGGAGGAAGGTGGAACCTTATCGGAGTAGTGTGGTCGCTTGGTGCTTCGACCTTCTGGGCTATTTCTCCCATGATAATGAGGCTTGCACTTGCAGAAATAAATCCTTTTGCTGCATCGGCTTGGGGGTCAGTTGTCATGGCTCTAGCCTTCATTTCCATCGCCAGAATGAGGGGATTAAGCGTAATCAAAGGTTTCGGATTCAAGAAGTCCTTGCTGGGAGGAGGACTTGGGATTGGAGTTGGCCTTACCTTGTTTTACTACAGCGTAAGCAGGTTAGGAGTGTCGGTTCCTGTTCTCGCAACAGCAATAAGCCCGTTAGTAACTCAAGTGGCCTGTTGGTTTGGAGGAGAGGCTCCTACTTCTAGGAGCTTGGTTGGAGCGGGGATCATAGCTCTTGGCATAGGACTAGGGGCTTCATAACCTTTTTAGCTTGTCTTGCTTTGCGCTTGTGGGAAAATGATCCAACCCCACATAATGTGCGGACCAGGGGATGTGGCCAAATACGTCTTCCTTCCCGGAGATCCTAAGAGAGCGGAGAGGATAGCAAAGAAGTTTGATGAGTACAGGCTTGTTGCGGACTACAGGCAGTATATAACCTATACTGGAAGCTATAAAGGAGTTCCTGCTTCTGTAACCTCAACTGGAATAGGCTGTCCTGCAGCTGCCATAGCAGTAGAGGAGCTTGCCAGAATTGGAGCTAAGTGCTTGATTAGAGTTGGCACCACAGGGAGCCTACAGCCGGATGTTGACATAGGGGACATTGTAGTTGCAACCGCAGCCATCAGGGATGAAGGAACGACGGAGACCTATGTTCCTTTGGAGTTTCCAGCTGTTGCAAGCTTGGAAGTCGTCAACTCTTTACTGGAAGCCTCTAAGAAGTTGGGAGTTGAGGTTAAGCCAGGCGTAGTATGGACAAGCGATGCCTTCTACTTGGAAAGTGACGAACCTGTCAAGTTCTGGAGCTCCTTAGGCGTTCTATCCGTTGAGATGGAGACCTCAGCCATTTTCACCCTTGCCCACATTAGAGGCTTAAAGAGCGGGGCCATCCTTGCGGTTGACGGTAATCTGATAAAGGGAACCGGAAAAGGCGAGTTTGAGAAAGGCGAGAAGAAGGGAGAGCTCGATCCTAGGGTCCAAAAAGCGATAGATAAGGAGATAGAGGTGGCTCTTGAAGCAATCTTAATTCTAGAGGAACAAGGAGTTGTTTGAGTCAGTCCATCAACTCGGGCAGTCGTAGAGAGCCTAATAGTACGTGACCTTTGGCCTGCCTAGTACTCAGTGACTCCGGTGAACCTAAGCTTCCTCGATCTTATGGCTGGAACCATCACAGAGCTTGGATCCATCCTGAACGGAAGCGTTTTAGCCTCCTTTCCAACCAAATCAACGTTCTCTAATAAGCTGATTAAGCTATCGGTGAACCTCATGTTCATCACCGGTCCCTTAACCTCTCCATCCTCAATGAGCCAGGTTCCGTCTCTTGTCATCCCAGTTACCACGGCCTTTCTCGGATGGACAACCCTAACGTAGTGCCATCTAGTTATTAAGATCCCTTTTCTCGTCTCTTGAATCATCTCCTCTAGGGTTGAGTCTCCGGTTCCCATAAAGAGGTGGGATGGAAAGGCTCCGAGGAAGGGTCCAGCATGTCCAGTAGACTTTTTGCCCTCTTTGTGAGCGTAATATGAGTCGTAGAGCAGGTTCTTAGGAACTCCTTTCTCTGCCAGCACCACTTTCTTCTTCGGAACCCCTTCCGCGTCAAAGGGGAAAGCGATCCCGTTGATGTCCGTCCCATCGTCCCATATGTTGATCAGCTCAGAAAATGCCTTTTTTCCAAGGTAATCGCAGAGGAAGCTTATCCCATCCTGATAGGTCTGGATCGTAAAGCCGTAATAGCTTAGGTAGAACAAGGCAGTTCCAACAGCGTATGGAAGCATCACAACCTCATATTCCCCAGGCTCCAGCTTTCTAGGATTCAGACTCTTAACAGCCCTCTCAGCAGCCTCCTCTCCAATTTCTTCTGGAGAGATCTCCCCTATGTCCCTCGAAATGGTCTCAGCGAAACCATATCCCATCGAAGTGCCGTCAGATACTATGACGTTTGACCTCAACCCAGCCATGGTAACGGATGCCCTTGCCTCTACGCCTAAAGAGTTAACAACAGCGGCCTCCACAGTTCTTGTAAAGCAGTTTCCGGCAACAGCCTTGACTTGTTCAAATTGATGGACCCTCTCAATTAGGGCCTTCACCATCTCTGCTCTTTCCATGGGACTACATTCAGCTGTTCTTTTGACGAATATTTCAGGAATCTGCTTGATGGGCTCGGGTTCAGGAAGGCTCACGAAGTCGGGGTCCTCAACTTGAAGCTCAGCCGTCCTCTTAGCTCTCCTTGCAAGCTCCTTCAAGGACTTCTCATCTAAAGAGTTGGAGCTTAGAACTGCAATTCTCTTTCCCAAGACGAACCTAAGCCTTAGTACTGAGTTCTCCTCTCCAACGTTCTGGTGGATTTCAGAGTTAGCAAACCTGGTGAGGTAAGATCTGTAGCTCATAACCCCTGCCTCGGCTTGTGTCGCTCCCTCCTTTAAACATGAATCAACAGCAAATTTAGCAGCTTCAAGAGGATCCATATTCATCAGAACCTCCCAATTCCGACTCTAACTCCCTTAAATCTGGCAGGAGCGCAACCGTGTCCGACGTACATGATTTGAGAGGGTTCTCCCTTCCCGCAATTAGGGGTTCCCCACATCCTCCAATGCTTCTCGTTGCATATCGCGTCGCAAGATCTCCAGAACTCGTAAGTTATTCCCGTGTAGGTCGCGTTCTTTATAAGTTCCTTCATCTCCCCATTGATTATCCTGTAAGCTATCTCTGTTCCAAACTGAAAGTTAAGCCTCCTGTCATCTATGCTCCAGCTGAAGTTTGTCTCAACATAAAGCCCATCCTTCGTGTCAGAAATTAGTTCCTCGAAATCCCAGTCACCGGGCTCAAGGTTTATGTTAGTCATTCTAACTATCGGAATCCTGTCCCAACCAGACGCCCTTGCAGCTCCGGTGCTTCTCTCAAGCCCTAACTCCGCAGCATACTGCCTATCGGTCAAATAGCCGCAGAATATGCCCTCCTTAACCAGGTAAACCTTTTGAGCAGGAACTCCCTCGTCATCATAGCCAAAGGTGCCAAGCCCTCCTTTAACAGTCGCATCAGCAACCAAGTTCACTATTTCGCTTCCATACCTGAACTTACCGAGCTTATCGGTTGTGAGGAAACTAGTACCTGCGTAGCTCGCCTCTGAGCCCATGACCCTATCGAGCTCGGTTGGATGGCCGCAGGACTCGTGTATCTGGAGGGCAAGTTGGTTTCCACCTATTATAAGGTCAAGCTTCCCTGAAGGACAATGACGGGCTCCCAAGAGAGCTATTGCCTCATCAGCACATTTTGGTGCTAATTCTAAGAGATTTAGGCCTTTTATGTACTCATATCCAGCTGTTGCGAAGTCTCCCCTGAAGGATGCGGGTAAAGATCTCCTCTGGACCTCGCCCTTCTCTACGGCCGTGCAGGTAACACCTGCTCCGCACCAAACGATTTTCTGCCTTATTAAGGATCCTTCTGTGCTAGCAAACAGCTTCTCCTCCTCATGAGCTCTCATCGAAGCCTCAGAAACCCTTATCCTCTCATCCTTTGCTCTCATCTCCTTATCGCAGTCCATGAGAAGTGAGATCTTTTCTTCCAGGGGGACTTCAAAAGGATCTTCCTTAACTGGAGTTGAGTAAGCGTCCTCAACGGGTTCAACCGGGGCCAGTTTGACCCTCCTTTTCCTGACCGAAGAGCTTGCTCTTGCTATCTTAACCGCCTCTCTCGCGATTCTTCTTGCTGTCTCCTCATCGACAACCGAGGAGGATGCAAAGCCCCAGGATCCATCCATCAATACCCTTACTCCCATCCCATAGCTTTCGTAGAACTCGACGCCTCTGAGCTTTCCCTCTTTGACCAAGATCCTTTCATCCCTTATTCTGACCAGCCTGACATCGACATATTCGGCCCCAGCAGACTTGGCTACTTCCAATGCAACCTCTTCTACGGTCATCTTGCAGGATAGGATTTGAAAAAAATTAACGTTAATGCTCACGCATGAGCTTTGGATAAGATGTATCTAAGGGCCTGCTTACATACCTATAATCCTAAGGTAGCTGGCTAGGAATTCTAAATAGTAAGTACGGTTCTTGTTTCATGGATGCGAGTTGGCGAGCAGTTATTTGGTTGAGGAGCTATCCAAGGAGGAAGTTGAAGAAGCATTGAGGTTCCATAAGGAATGCATCGTCATCGATGCTCACTGCGACACGCTTAAAGCCTTTTTTAAGGACATTTTTCCATCAATCACCCCCTTAAGGCTCGAGGAAGGGCTTGGAAGAAGGTCTGAGAAAGGGCACGTGGACATACCGAGGCTAAGGGAAGGAGGAGTTGACTGTCAGGTCTTTGCCGTCTTTGTTTCTAATGTACCCAGTCCTCCAAAACCGCTCCACAGAGCCCTAAATTTGATAGAAATATTTTACAAACAAACTCAGAGCAACAAAGACTCGATTTCGCCATGCTTTAATTGTGAGGATATCCTTAAAGCAGTTAACGAGGGAAAAATAGCTGCAATACTCTCACTTGAAGGCGCAGAGGCTTTAGAGGCAGATATCTCTATGCTGAGCATCCTTTATAGGCTTGGAATCAGGATCATGAGCCTTACTTGGAATCACAGGAACCAGTTCGCGGATGGTGTTAAGGAAGATAGAACGAGAAGCAGCTTAACAGATCTGGGAGTTAAGCTGGTTGAAGAGATGGAGGAGCTAGAGGTTCTAATAGATGTTTCTCATCTTAGCGAGTCATGCTTTTGGGATCTGGTTGAGTTAACAGACTTCCCGATAATTGCCTCGCATTCAAACTGTAAGGCCCTGTGCGATCATCCAAGAAACCTGGATGATAAACAGATAGAAGCAATAGCTGATAAGGGAGGAGTTATTGGGATGAACTTCTACCCTAAGTTCCTTAGAAAAGATGGAAGGGCAACAGTTAAGGATGTAGTTGATCACATGGACCACGTAATCGAGCTAGTTGGAGTTGACCACGTTGGTCTTGGCTCCGACTTCGACGGGATATCTTCAACTCCGTTAGGATTGGAGGATGTGAGCAAGCTTCCGAACATAACATTAGAGCTCTTCTCAAGAGGATATGGAAAGGAGGAGATCAGGAAGATACTTGGGGATAACTACCTTAGGGTTTTCAAAAGGTTATGGGGTTGAGTGACCATCATGTTCGTGACCGAACTTGAGTGTAGCAACTGTGGAGCCAAGTACGACCACAAACAGGTTCATAACGTTTGCAAGAAGTGTGGAAGCACATTGCTAGTGAAGTACGACATAGAACTAGTCAAGGACTCGCTAAAGAAGCAAGATCTGGCAGGAAGAGTTAGTAGTTTGTGGAGATACTTCGAGCTTCTTCCTTTGGAGAGGCAGGAGGAAGCGATCAGCCTGGGGGAGGGATTCACACCAATCTTAAGGGCAAAAAATTTGGGCTTCAACAACCTTTGGATAAAGGACGAGTCCCTCAACCCAACTGGTACGTTTAAGGCTAGGGGCATGTCCGTGGCCATCTCAAAGGCCAAGTCTCTTGGGATAAAGGATGTAGTAATTCCTTCTGCTGGAAATGCTGCAGCAGCTCTGTCGTTTTACTGCGCGAGAGCTGGAATAAAGGCCCACGTTTTCATGCCAGAGGACTCTCCAGAGTCAACCAAAAGGGAGTGCATGGTCTCTGGCGCTGATCTTCATCTTTTGAAGGGGACAATAGCAGATGCTGGAAGAGTTGCCAGAGAGGAGGCAAGTAAGCGAGGTTGGTTTGACATGTCGACCTTAAGGGAGCCCTACAGGCTGGAAGGAAAGAAAACCATGGGATTTGAGATTGCAGAACAGTTTAACTGGGAGTTGCCCGATGCTATAATTTACCCAACCGGAGGTGGAACTGGCCTCATAGGGATCTGGAAGGGCCTAAAGGAGCTTGAGGAGATGGGATGGTTGAAGGGAGAGAAGCCAAGGATGATTTCTGTCCAAGCTAAGGGATGTGCCCCTATAGTTAAGGCATTTAAAGAAGCTGTTAAATTAAGAGAGCCGTTCTTCATGAAAGAAGGTAGGGCATGTTTTATTTCAAGATAATGGAATGAAGTGAACCAATGTAAATCCCAGTAGTCCAC
>JAVCBX010000162.1:0-6455 GCA_037917635.1 Thermoproteota archaeon
CTTCTGGAAGCCCTTATCTTCGTATTTGAAAGGTACAAAAAGGAGCTGGAGAAGAGAGAACCTTTTTCAAAGAAATCTGGGGTTTTTTACTCCGGAAAGGAGACTGAGAAGAGGCCAGAGGTAGTTAGAGCAAGAGAAAGGCTCAAGAAAGTGAGGGACGTGAAGCGCTTTTTCTCAACGAGGATCTATGGGAGGGTTCCTGTGGGGCTTAGATATACTTATCCCTTCGGACAGACTCACGTCCCCGGTGAAGAGGAGCCCAAGGAAGAGCCAACCGATGAGGAGCTCATATCTCACTTGCTCCAATACCAGTTCGGTCCTGAGGCAAGAAAAGCATTTGAGAGGCCTAAAATAGTTAGATCTAAGAAGACTGGAATGCCAAGGCAGGTTTTTGATGGCGAGGAAAGGGTTGGCATGATAAGGCACTATGATGGGATGTTCATCCCAAGCTTGGAGGGAGCTAGAAAGCTCATAGCAGTTCTGCCCTATCCAAAGGCAAGAGTGGTGGTTAAGGATAAATTCTCCGAAACTGTTGCAAGGGGGACATCGGTTTTCACCCATTTCATAGAGGATTTGGATCCTGAAATAAGGCCATATCAGGAGACGATTGCAGTTGATACGTCTAATACCATTTTAGCGGTTGGAAAGACCATTCTCTCAGGCTTAGAGGCGATGGAGTTTGAAAATCATCCATTCATGAAGGTAAGACACCATTCTCTTCCTAGAAATCCCTAAGTTTCATTAGCTGGCTTAAAGGAATTTTTTAGGAGTTTAATTGCCCTCTCCTTCTCAGCATTGGTTATTTCAACGATGACTGCTCCTTCTCCCGGCTGACCGTAAATTAATATGGATCCAAGAGGCCCTAGAATGACGACTGGAAAGCCCAAGAGATCTTCCTCCCCATCAATTATGACTAATGCTTTCTTTCCCATTTTCACCACTTCAATTGCCTTCCTTATGGTTCTCCAAGCGTCTGAGGTTAAAAATCCCGGAGGATTCCTTGCCTTAAAAACTTCATAATCCTCAAGCCCTTTTTTGGGAAGTTCAACATTCTTCCTTTGAATCTTTAGGTCTATTACGCATAGCTCAGGTTTTATACCCGCATTCAATAGGTTTCTCAGGACCAGATCTCCTACGGCAAAGATCTTTTTCCCCTTTAACACCTCCTCGGGAAGTTCCCTTACAATCAGCCCCTTTGGTGTCCTTAAAATTAATCTAGCCCCTTTCTTTAGCGTTAAGTTGCAAGGAAGTTCCTCAAAGTCTAAGTTCCTCCCTTTTCTCAACCAACATCACACGTCAGGTTTTCGACCTTAATAACAATAACCATGGAACGGCCTTTCGATTAGAAATGGGGCCGCCGGGATTTGAACCCGGGTCACCAGCGCCCTTAGCCGGCGGAACAGAGCTTAAAAATGTGCCTCAGGCTGGCATCCTCGCCAAGCTAGACTACGGCCCATTTTTATTTGAAATAAACTTACATTTAAACCATCGCATCCGAGATTCGATCAACGATTCTTTGAATTCTCCGAGGACTGAACATAGAAACGAAGCAAAACGGAATTGAGGGTGATTTTGCCTTAAATTTATAAGATATTGCTAACAAGCGAGTTAAAGAAGGGACCTGATAGTGTACAGCAAGGCAATCGGTTTGTTAATAGTGCTTTCAATTGGACTCATCAGCGTGAAGAAGGGATGGGTTGATTTTGCAGGGCTTATAAGCGGCTTTGTTGTAGGATCAAGCATCGTCCTGTTGGGAGACCTTAAGGCTTTCGTTCCAATTATGATCTTCTACCTCTCAGGAAGCATTGCTACGAAGCTGAAATATAGGGTAAAGCTTCAGAAAGAGGCTGCTCAGCCTAAGGGCGGGGCAAGAGGTTGGAAGAACGTGTGGGCACACGGTCTCATGCCCGTAATCTTCTTGGCTTTGTGGAGAGCTTCTGGATCTGAGGGTTGGCTTTTTGCTTACATAGCCTCCGTTTCAGCCTCAATTGCTGATACGTTGAGCAACGAGATAGGGGTCTTGAACCCAAGACCCCCGAGGCTCCTCACAAGGCCTTGGATGAGAGTTGATCCAGGAACCTCCGGAGGAGTAAGCCCTCTTGGTTTTCTAACTGCTTTTATCGCTCCTTTCCTCTTAGGAGCTTTAATTGGATCCATTGGTCTTGTTAAATCTAATCCAGTGCTTTTTTCGACTTTAACAGGTTTCCTAGGAAGCCTTATAGATAGTGCGATAGGAGCCGAGTGGCAGGCCCTATATCTCTGTCCAAAGTGTTCAAAGGTTACCGAATCAAGCATCCACAGGTGTGGGACAAAAGCAAAGCTGATAAAAGGGTATGAGTGGCTTAGCAACGACTTAGTCAATTTCATCATGAGCCTAATCGTCGGTCTGATTGGTTATTTGGTGTATGGTTGGTTTATTTAATTTAGCGCAAAATTTATATATGACCTTACCTGCCCTAAGGTGGAGGAAAGTTTTAAGGAGGTATTATCTTGTTGGAAGGTCCCCCTTCTGAGGGAAAAAAGAGTGGAGGCTCTCCTTATTTGGAAGAGAGGATAGTTTGCCCCCGATGTCACAGCTTAAACATCATTGAGGATGTTGATACTGGAGAACTCGTTTGTTCGGAGTGCGGGTTGGTTATAACGAAGGGTCTTTTCCTCGAGGATAAGGATTGGAGAGCGTTTGATACGGAGGAATTCATGGAAAGGGCAAGAGCGGGAGCTCCTGTTACCCCAACCAGGCCTGCTTTTGGCCTAGATACTCAGATCTCCTTCTCAAAGGGAATAAGTCAGAAGTCGATTCAAGCTCTGAGAAGAACGAAGAAACACGTGAGAAGCAGGAAGGAAAAGAACGTAATGCCAGCCCTCTTTAAGATAAGGGCTATTGCTGAGCAGCTTGATCTTCCAACTCATACTGTTGAGGATGCGGCAAAGCTTTACAGAATGGCTTCCTCAGCTGGTCTAGTTAAGGGAAGGAGCATGGACGCCATGGTAGCTGCAGTAATTTACGCGGCTTGTAGGAGAACCGAGGTCCCAAGGTCTCTTGGGGAAATAGCCCAGTTCTTCAACCTGACCGAGAAGGAAGTTGGTAGGAGCTTCAGGTTCCTCTTCAGAAAGCTTGGAACTAGGATACCACCTCCAAAGTCAGAGGTTTATGTTTCTAGAATCTGCTCAAAACTAAAACTCCCTCAATCGATTGCAACAAGGGCTATAAAGATACTTAAGGTGGCAAAGGAGGTGGGAGCAACGCTTGGAAGGGAACCCGTTGGTGTAGCAGCAGCTGCAGTTTACCTCGCCTGCCAAGAGGCGGGCATACATAGGACGCAGAGGGAGCTAGCGCAGGCTGCTTCAGTTACTGAAGTGACTGTAAGAAACAGATATAGGGAGTTCTTGGAGAAAGTAAGGCCAATTCTAAGGGAAGAGGAGGAAAAGGCCGAAGCAGCCCTGGCTAAGGATGGCTCGACCTAACAACAAAAATAAATTTTTCATCCGTCATTCAAACTAAGAACGCTAAGGGGAGGTCATGATTTAAAGTAATGAGCTTGGGAGAAAGGTGCCCTGTCTGCGGACTGCCTAAGGAATTATGTGTTTGCAGCGAAATAGCGAAGGAACAGCAGAAAGTTGTTATTAAGCTTGAGAAGAGGAAGTACGGAAGGGAGGTTACCCTCGTCGAGGGAATTGATGCGGACAGCACGGACGTGAAGGGATTAGTAAAGTACCTAAAGAAGAAACTCGGATGCGGAGGAACATACAAGAGGAAAGAGGGTCTACTGCTGCTTCAGGGAGACCACAAGCGCAAGCTTAAGGACATGTTGGTGGAATGGGGAATACCCGAGGATAGGATAGAGGTGATGTGATGTACGTTTGCATGAGGTGCGGCTATGCCTTTCACAGGGAAGAGATGGAGGAGTACTTCAAGGACTTCAGGTGCCCTAAGTGCGGGTATAGGATCCTGAAGAAGATGAGGTCTGAAGCCATCCCGAGGCACGTGAAGGCAAGGTGATCCTCGTTGAAGAGAAAGGAGGAGATTGCGAAGTCGTTAATAGAGGTGATAGTGCTCTTTGCTCTCATCTTCATCATTACAAATTATGGCCTTCGCTTCTTACTTGGCGTTAAGTACCCGTTAGCCGTTCCAACTTCCAACTCGATGTACCCGACCCTAAAAAAGGGGGATCTGCTCGTAGTGACCAAAGCAGACCCGTATGAGCTTAAGGAAGGCGACATAATTGTTTTCAACGCTCCATGGGCCAGCAAGCCAGTTGTTCACAGAATAGTCAGAGTTGAGTGGTTAGGGGGCTCTCCCATCTTCTACACCAAGGGAGATGCTAACTCCCACATGGACTTGGGATACAGGACGGTGGATGACATAATAGGAAAGGTAAGCTATAGGGTTCCAGTTCCAAAGCTTGGTGAGCTTCTAACCTTACTTCAGAACAAGTACGTTAGGATCTTTCTAATAGGAGTGCTAGGATACATGCTCCTTGAGGATCTCCTTAAGAAGGAGGAGTGAATTTTGGTTTGCTACTCGGGACGTGGTAAAATATCTTATTTAGAACTTCCATCTATTTCGACAAAAATTTGATTAAAACTCGAAGGTGGGTTTAGCAAGGTATTTAAAAAGCCCGCTCCTAGGAACCTGGGGCCTTGCATGGAGTTTGGGGATGAAGAACTTCAAGAAATAAAGAAGAGACTTAAAAAACCGGAAATAAAGATACAGAACGTTGTTTCTTCGGCTGACATTAAACAGAGGCTTGATCTTAATGAGATAGCTTCGAAAATAAAGGAATCACGGTATGAGCCAGATAAGTTCCCTGGGTTGGTTCTAAAGCTCAGGGAGCCTAAAGCAGCCCTTCTAGTTTTCAATAGTGGTAAATTCGTGTGTACTGGAACCAAATCTATCGAAGAGAGCGCGATAGCCGTATACAGGGCCATAGAGCTGATGAAGCAGCATGGAATAAGGATAGAGGGAAGGCCTTTAATAAAGGCAGAGAACATAGTCGCTTCGGCAAAGCTCTTCCTTAAGGTAGACATAGAAAGGCTTGCTTTTGAGATGCCAAATACGCTGTATGAACCAGAACAATTTCCTGGACTCATATACAGAATGGAAAGCCCAAAAGTCGTTTTCTTGGTCTTCGCTTCTGGAAGCTTAGTTTGCACAGGAGCGAAGAAGGAGGCAGACGTTAAAAGAGCAGTTTATAAGCTCAGAGACATACTTTTGGAAAGAGGTTATGCTAGGCTTGAGTGAGAGGGGTAGTTGAGTTGAAGATTGGGGACCTAAGACTTGAGCATGGCATCTATCTTGTGAAATTGGCGAGAAAGGCAATTGGAACATATCTTATAGAAGAGAAGAAGGTTGAGGAGGAGCCCCCTTATGAGATACTCAGGTCTAAGTTTGGGGTTTTCGTTACTATTAACACTCACCCAGATGGAAGGCTAAGAGGGTGCATAGGCTACCCCGAGCCAGTTCTTCCCATTTACAAGGCTACAATTGAGGCAGCCATAGCTGCGGCTTTTGAGGATCCAAGGTTCTTACCCCTTCAAATTGGAGAGCTTGATAAGATTGTAGTTGAAGTTTCAGTGCTTTCTCCGCCCGAAAGAATTGAGGCTGAGGATAGAAGCAAGTTGCCTGAGCTCGTTGAGGTGGGGAAGCATGGCCTTATGGTTAGGTCTGGCCCCTTTGGAGGCCTGCTCCTCCCTCAAGTTGCAGTCGAGTATGGATGGAATTCCAGGGAGTTCTTAGATCAGACCTGTTTAAAGGCCGGGATGGCCCCCGGATGTTGGTTAAGTGAAGAGGTTGAGGTCTACAGGTTCTCGGCTCGCATATTCAAGGAAGAATCTCCAGCAGGTGAGATAGTTGAGGAGTTCCTCAAGCCAGGCTGAAAGCCCTACTTCTCAAGCTCTGCAGATTTCCTAACCGACCAGATCAGCTTCCCTATTAAGTCGCTCATCTGATCCTCCCTTACATTCGAGATTTCTATCCTCCTAATCTCTCCTCTCTCTCCTTCCTCCAAAACAAACTTAAGAGATGGTTGTTCTCTTTGTAGATCCCTTATCACCTTCCTCTTAAGGAATGACTCAATGGGGCTCGAACTAGCTGGGATGAAGACTCCCTCAGAAGACTTAAAAACTAAAGTCCTGTCTATCGGATTTACAAAAATTCTTCCGATCTCCACCTCACCAAGCCTAACTTCAATCACCCTCTCCTCGGCTTCCTCCGCCTTTCTCTTCTCAAGCATGAGATCCGCACTTACTAAAGACTCCTCTAACAAGAGATCTTCTAGCATATCTAAGAGTCCCCTAAGCTCTTGGATTGTGTTGTAAAGGTTATTTATGGTCTTCTTCATGTTCTCCCTTATCTCCAAAAGTCTCTTAATTCTTTCACGATTTCTCTCCATGATATCTCACTACTTTATCGATGCCACTCAGTATTAACGATTTTGAGGTCTCAACACCAAGCC
>JAVCBX010000151.1:0-6449 GCA_037917635.1 Thermoproteota archaeon
TCATAGCCAGCATCTGCATGTCTTGCAATCCCTGTGCCAGGGTCATTTGTAAGACATCTTATTAACTTTTGATACCCTTCAGCGGTTCCATCAGCGACAACGGCAAGCCCGGCATGGATAGATAAACCCATACCAACACCTCCGCCGTGGTGGACTGAAACCCAGGCAGCACCACTCACAGCATTTAGCAAAGCGTTCAGAATTGGCCAATCTGCAATAGCATCACTCCCATCCTTCATCCCTTCAGTTTCCCTGAATGGTGATGCTACAGAACCGCTGTCGAGGTGATCTCTTCCAATTACTATTGGAGCCGAAATCTCACCCTTTGCTACAAGATCATTGAGGGCAGCTCCAAATTTATCTCTCTCCCCATATCCAAGCCAGCAAATCCTCGCTGGAAGTCCCTGAAACGCAACCTTTTCCCTCGCCATCTTTATCCATCTGACAAGTGATTCCTTCTCGGGAAACAGCTCAATGATCAGATCATCCGTTCTATAAATATCCTCCTCCCTACCAGAAAGCTCCTCCATAAGTCGCCCTTATCCTGAATTCGGCTCTCTTCCCAGCATTCCAAGTTCTGATTGGTCTGTAATACCCCACTATCCTGCTCCAAACATCTATCTTCTTGCTTCCACACTTAGGACATGAGTCGAAGATGCCAACAGAGCTCCAATCGCACTTTGTGCAAACCGAGAGGTTTGGCGTGAAGCTGAAGTAGACCACGTTTGTGTTTTCAACAATCCTCCTTGCAAGTTTCTTCAAGGCTTCTGGATCTGGGCTTTCGTTGAGAAAGAGATGCATGATAACGCCTCCCGTGAACTCCCTCTGGACTTCTCCCTCCCACTCCGCTCTAAGGGAGATTGGAACCCTAGCATAATACGGTATGATGCTATTGCTGTAGAAGGGTGCTGGGTCTCCTCCTGGTATAAAGAGTCCACCCTCTTTAAATGCCTTAGGGAAACGTTTAATGTCGAGAACTGCTAATCTCGTTCCAGCGCTCTCTGCAGGAACTTCTTCAACATTATAGAGGCATCCATCCTCTTCCTCGAACTCCTCAACTTTCCGCCTCACATAAGAAACTATTTTCTTCATCAATGAAACTGCTTCTTTGACCTCAGTTCTTTCTAAACGATCCCAGAGAGTTGGATTGCTCAGGAAATTTGCAGCAGCTTCTGGAAGGCCCACAAGTCCTACTGTGCTATAATGACCATTAAAGTGACCAAGATACTTTCTAGTCAATGGCATAAGGCCGTTAAGTAGGCTCTTCGTATATCTTTTCCTCCAGAACTTTAGGACCTTCCTAGCAACCTCTATCCTCTCATCGAGGATAGAGAGGAACTCATCCCAATTTCCGCTTGCAAGGAAGCCTATCCTTGGGAGATTTATTGTGACAACCCCGATACTTCCAGTAGCATCTGGAACTGCCCAAAGCCCTCTCGCAATTCTTGTCTTCCTTAGTCCCTCTTCAAGGTCTTCAATGGCAGAGTTTAGCTCGAAGTTCTTCACCTTCTCCACATCGAGAGTCAGCCTACAGCACATGCTGAAAAGGCTCTCAACCTCCGTTGCATATCCATTTAGCAGGTAAGCTGATCCTCTCCTCGAAAGAGCCTCGAAGATCAGATCGGTTAAGCCATCCCATCTACTTCCGTTCCAATCGAAGTCCTTTGTGACCATTAGAGTTGGAATTGGAAAGCTAAAGGGCTGACCGAGAGCATCTCCCTCTATGAGAAGACTAAATAGCTCCTTTGAGACCAAAATCGCTTCATCGAGATAATCTTCAAGTTTTCCAACTTTCTTACCGCCTACTACGGCTTCCTCTTCGAGTATCTGCTTATTAGTATCCAGTAGGATTGTTATATTGGTAAATGCTGATTGAAAGCCTATTCTTGTGGGATAGTTTAGGTCAAATAGCATCCTCTGAAGCATCTGTTTAACAGCCTTGGAGGCAACCCCGTCGTGCTTCACGAATGCACCAAGGTACAAGTCAAAGGCAGAAACAGCTTGAGCTCCCGTCCATTCCTGAGCAGCTGTACAGAAAAAGCTCACTAGTTGAGAAACCGCGGTATCTGCATGTTTCGGTGGTTTAGATACCATTGTTGGTGTTACAAGTCCCTTCATGAGCAACTTTTGGTATGACCATCCAGTACAATAGGGGAGGTAAAGGGAGTGGGGCAACTTGTGTATGTGCATGTCGCCTGCGAAATGCATTTTGACGGCTTCTTCTGGCAAATATTCTAGGAGAACTAATTCTCTCTTTAACAACTTATCCAAAAGAAACTTAACAAATCCACCGTAAGAAATGTCTATATTTGCGTTTTCTTGCACTTCCCAATCTGCTTTTGAATAATAAGCATTCTCCAATTCGACAACTTCGCTTCCCAAGATCACTTCGGAATCCATACTCCAAATCATTCCCTAATTCATCTAATAAAGAATTGTCCTCATGTTTCCGATCTGAACCTATTTAGGTAGATAAGAAGGGTATACGCTGTAATAACTTTTCCCAAGAAGATCTCATCCCTAATATACAAAACAAGCAATTTTGACTGTTTGAAACCGTAAAGTGGAGATAAGCAAGGAAAAGGTCTAGCTTAGATGATATCAAAAGGAGTGATTTAAAATCCAGTCAAACTATTCCTCTGTCTTGGGGTATTTTCACCACAATAAATTTAAAGAAGCATTCCAAATCTCAGAAGGTGAATTGATGAGGGAGAGCGTCCTTTACTTTGAAAAGCCGGGTAAAGAGTGGACAGATGATGTTTTGAAATTATGTAAGGAGTATGCAGAATCTCAAGGGATAAGAGACATCGTAGTGGCATCAACTACGGGTGAGACCGGTGCAAAGGCATCTGAGGTATTCAAAGGCTATAATTTAGTTGTTGTCACTCACGTTGCTGGCTTCAGAGAACCGGGTAAAGTCGAGTTATTGGAAGAATATCGCAAGAAGATAAGGGAAAATGGAGGCAAGATATTGATAGCAACTCATGCGCTGAGCGGAGTTGAAAGGAGCATTAGAAGGAAGTTTGGCACTATAGGTCCTGTAGAAATAATAGCAAATGCATTAAGGCTTTTTGGAGAGGGAACAAAAGTATGCGTTGAAATAGCTGTTATGGCAGCGGATTCTGCTCTCATTCCAGTCGATAAAGACGTAATCTGCATTGCTGGAACTGGAAGAGGGGCTGATACGGCTTTGGTCATTAGACCAGCCCATTCCACAAACTTCTTTGACCTCAGAGTAAAGAAGATACTTTGCAAGCCTCTTTAAGCATCTTTCCACACTTTCGCAACCTTGGTAGGAATTTTGGAAGGATTGGGTTAGAAGATTAACTTCTTAGCTCCCGCCCAAGGAACCGTTATTGTGGCCATTCTATCAACATCGTTTGTAATGAAGTTAAATGATCGGGCTTCGTAACTTTGTCGATTATTTGATTTTTCCTTCATGAATTGATTATTTAAGGATCATAGCTCAGGACAAGCCTTCAAAAGTAATTCTTATCGATAGATCAACCTATTTTTTGGTAGTTGCATTGGCATGGCTTCTTTTAGGGGAGAAGATGACCTGAAAGAAGAATTGGTTTATTTCTCAAGCATGTAGGAACTGTTCTCATCTCTGTCTAGGTCTTAAGCCTCGCTAAATTTTTTAAGGTGGATTTCAAGATGAAAGAGGGGGTGGCTTAACTCAAGGTCGAGAAGGTGGTTGTTACCGCTGCTCTTCCCTATGCTAATGGTGAGATCCACCTTGGTCATGTGGCATCAACCTACCTTCCAGCAGACATATTTGCAAGATATTGCAGGCTTAAGGGAAGGCAAGTCATCTTCGTCTCAGGAACCGACGATTATGGGACTCCAATTCTTATCGCGGCAGAAGAGAAGGGAGTTAGTCCCGAGGAATTCGTTAAGTACTGGCATGATAGGGATGAGGAAGATTTCAAGAAGCTTGGAATATCCTTTGATCTATTCTACCAGACTCATTCGCCCGAGAACGTGGAACTAGCTCAGCAGTTCTTCCTCTCCCTGTTGAGGAAGGGTTACATATTTGATAAGGACACAGAACAGTGGTTCTGTCCAAACTGCAAGCGATTTCTACCAGATAGATACGTTAAGGGGACTTGCCCTTATTGTGGGGCTCGAGATCAATACTCTGATGCTTGTGAAGTCTGTGGGAGAGCTATTGAGCCAGGTAAGATCATAGATCCAAGGTGTGCCATTTGCGGGACTCCGCCGATTAGGAAGAAGAGCAAGCACTATTTCTTCAAGCTCTCTGCATTCTCTTCAAAGCTTAAGGATTGGTTGGAGTCGAATGAAAACCTTCAGAAAGACGTGAAGAAGTACGTGCTTGAGTGGATAAGAGAGGGACTTAAAGATTGGGATATAACAAGAGACATTCCTTGGGGCGTTCCCATACCTTTGAAGGAGGCAAAGGGAAAGGTCCTATACGGTTGGTTTGACAACCATCTAGGATACATCTCTTTCACGCTTAAGGCACTTAAGGAGAAAGGAATGGATGGAAGGGAGTTCTGGAATTCTGCTAAGATATATCACTTTATTGGGAAGGACATAGTGTATCATCATTACCTCTTCCTTCCTGCTATGAGGCTCGCTGAAGGCAATTATAAGCTTCCCGACTTTATTCCAACAAGAGGACATCTGCTACTTCAGGGAAAGAAGTTCTCAAAGAGTAGAAAGTGGTATATAAGCCTTAGAGACGTTTTGGAGAGGTTTCCAGCTGATTACCTTAGATATTACCTTGCTTCCATCACTCCTTACTCTCAAAAGGATGCGAACTTCGACCTTGAGGAATTCAAGGCCAAGATAAACAATGAACTTGTTGCAAACATAGGCAACATGGTCCATAGAGTCCTAACCTTCATTTACAGAAGGTATGAGGGAAGGGTTCCTGAGCCTGCTTCCCTCGATGAAACTGACGAGAGGTTCACCTCTCTATTGAAGGAATTACCTCGTGAAGTGGAAGAGTTCATGGAATCCTTAGAGTTTGACAAAGCTTTAAAGAAGGTGAGAGACTTTTGCGCTGAGTGCAACAGGTACTTTCAATTAAAGAAACCTTGGGAGGAGGATGAAGAGGCGAAAACTTGCTTATACTTGACCTTAAACGCGGTAAAGGGCCTAGCAATAGTCCTAAAGCCTTTCATTCCGAACTCTATGGAAAAGCTATGGTTCATGCTGGGTCTTGAAGGTTCTGTTCACTCCCAGAGGTGGGATGAGGCATCAGAGCTTACTCTTAAACCAGGGCATAGGATAAGGAAGCCAGAAATCCTCTTCAAAAGGATAAAGGACGAAGATATAGAGTACCTAAGAAGTCAGCTTTCCAGCCCAAGTTAAAAATTGGAGTTCACAAAATTATTTAAAAGATAACAAGCTCTCATGGAAAGATGTCACGCAAAGAGATCGAGGAGAAACTAAAAAAGCTGGAAGAATCCTTTATTCAAGGGAGGATATCGGAAGAAACTTATAAGGAGCTTAAAACAAAATATGAAGCGGAATTAGCTTCATTATCCCATGAAGCGGTTAAACCGGCAGGGCTAGGAGATCTATTCAGCAAGGCATTGGATTTCTGCACCGACAACCCGGTTGTTTTCATTCCTCCAGTCCTCTCAGGTATAATATCAGCTATATTGGGAGCAATATTTGGAATATCAGTTTTTGGAATGTTTAGAGGCCTCAGACCACCCATCAGACCGAGAGTTCCTTGGGTTCCAATTCCACGAATTCTCGGATTTCTAGCAATCACGCTGTTAGGCTTCATAGTTATGATGCTCATTTCCCTAATTTTTAACGGATGGACCATCGCAATAGTAAAGCAAGGGATTGAGCAGAACCTGATAGATCTAAGTGAAAGTCTCTCGTATACGGTGTCCAGATTAGGGGCGCTCATAGTAGCATCGATCCTAGTAGCAATCATAATTGGAGTCGGGTTCCTTCTTTGCGTAATACCCGGAATAATAGCTGCTATCTTGCTGGCTTTGACTCTACAAGCCGTTATAGTTGACGCAGAGGGGGCTTTTGATGCTCTCTCAACCAGTTACAAAGTTGTTAGAGAGAACTTCTTTGATGTGCTCATAATAGTAATCGTGCAGTTTGTAGTTGAAGCGATCTTAGGAATAATACCGTACATTGGATGGATTTTAGCTGGACTAGCTTCAGCTTACTTCATCGTCTTACTCACTTTGCTTTACTATGAAAGAAAGGAGATTGAAAGAAAAGTTCTTACCGTATAAAGATGAAAATGAGGCCTGATCAGCGCCTAAAAGCGATTTTACTCTCTCTTTTTCTTTTAACATTTGCAACATTAGTTCCAATGGATCCAGGGCAGGAAGAGCTACCATTTCCATGGATAACTTGCCCTTATAAGTCGATTACTGGAAATCCATGTCCTTTGTGCTGTTCAACGAGATCTTTCATTCACACGGCTCATGGACATTTTTCAGATG
>JAVCBX010000052.1:0-6334 GCA_037917635.1 Thermoproteota archaeon
CCTGTTTACGTTCCATCTGGCATGAGCCCATCAACTAGAAGAGGAATAGAGAAACTTGGTTTTAGGGTTGTTGAAGTAGACTGCCCTCTTCGAATATTAGAAGGAATTGCAAGCACTGGCCCTCTGACTAGCGGATCGTTAGTTGAGCACGGTCTTGTCTTAAACCTACATGAGAAGGGAATAGTTCTTCTTGTTGGTTGCGCTCATCCAGGAGTTGATAGGATGTTGTTGAATGCTACCAATTTCTCAGAAAAGGTTTTTGGAGTCATAGGAGGATTTCATCTCATGGGAGCAAGCGAAAAAAGGTTAGAACAGATAGCTGAGGTCTTCGAAGACCTCAGCCTTCAACTAATAGTTCCATTGCATTGTTCTGGGAAGAATGCAAAGAATTTCTTTAAAGAACATTTTCCCCAAGCGTATCTAGACGCTCAGACAGGTAGCGTGTTGAAACTGGATCCATGAAAACGTGACTTCATCTCACTGTTTTCATTAGAATATTAGGCTATTTCGTCTCTAGCTCTGCTAATCTCCTCTCTAAATCTTCAAGTCGTTTCTTGAGCATATCTCTTTGCTGTTTAAGTAACTTTATCTGATCCTCTTTGCTCATTGGAGCCATGGAAGGCATCATAGTCGTTGGAGGCATTGGTACTGGTATCTGTGGGTAAGGTAAGGGGGTAGTTGGAGCCGTTGGTGGGACAATACCATACTGAAAGATTGGAGGAAGTCCTCCAGGCGATCTACCAAGCCAACCTGGTGAGTAACCAAACCTTACCCATCCAGGTAAACCTGTAGCGTAATACATTCTTCTCCATCTGTATCCCAAATCCATCACCATTTATGAGATTATGCTAACAAATATTTAAGTATTCCTATTTTTCACTAAGGATTTCCACGGTTTGCTTAGCCGCAACATTTGCTCCATGGCTGCTATAACTTTATCAGATAGTACGTGTTCCAATTTGCATGCTTCGAGTCTAGCTTCTTTTTCTGAAAGATCGAAAAACTCCTTTAAAAATCTCTGTATCGATGTGCTCCTTCGCTTTATCTGTGAGGCTTTCCTGAAACCCTTTGCCTTCAACATGGCCCCGATTCCAGGCTTATAATCAACTAGATCTAGCTCTTGAAGTCTTCTAAACATCTCTGTAACGGATGGCGGCTTTATATTTAGTTTTGTAGCTACTTCTGTGGTTCTGACATACCTGCGATCCCCTCCTTTTTCAAAAAGCGTCTTTAGATAGTCCTCTATCGCTCTCTTTGAACACTTACTCATGCCACTTAAAAATTGGATAATGCACATTATTATATTTTTAGATATTAGTTTAAGGAAGATGACTAGCATAGTATATGGTCCTGTTCCTTCATGGAGATTAGGAAGAAGCCTTGGAATAGATGCAACCTTTCTTCCTAAAGCCTGTACATTTGAATGTGTCTACTGTCAGCTTGGTAAAACCATTAGAAAGATATCCACTCAAAAAGAGCTTGATCCAGCAATCGGAGTTGAAGAACTGGTTATCCAGTTAAAACATAAGATAGAGAGGATAGGCCCCGATTCAATAGATTTCATCACCTTTTCAGGAACGGGAGAACCTACTCTCAATCCAAATCTTGGAAAAATGATATCTGCCGTAAAAAAGTTGGTTCCTTTCAAGCCAGTTGCTGTTCTAACGAATTCATCTCTATTATACTTAGATGAAGTAAGAGAAGCGCTATCAAATGCAGATCTAGTATCGCTGAAGTTAGATGCAGGGGATCAGAGAACTTTTGAGGATATAAATAGACCTGTTGCGGGAATCCCTGACATAAAAGAAATCATAAGGAGCATTATGGATTTCAAAACCAGTTACAAGGGAATACTCGCCCTTCAAATAATGCTAATTGATAGCATTAAGCCTAATTTCAGAGTTAATTTCAAAGGAAAGGCGCTGGATTCGTTAATTGATGGTATTGCCGAAATACAACCAGATCAGATTCAGCTGAACACTCCAACTAGGCCTGTAATGGAGAAGCACGTTAAACCTGTAAACTCAACTGTGTTAAGCGTGGTAGAAGAAAGAATCAAGAAAGTAGCTCCAAAATCAAAGATCTTGAGAGTTGACGAGAAAAGAGCACCATTAAGATCAGTGAAAAGAGAAAAAAGGTCTAAAGAGGAATTAAGGGCTGATATAGCTGCTCTATTGGAGAGGAGGCCCTGTCGAGCAGTCGATATGTCCATTGTATTAGGAGCAGAACAAAGTGATATTGAAAAGATTTTGGAATCGATGATTAAGGATGGGATAGTCAGTGAAATAAGAAGCAAAAGAGGAACTTATTACGCCTACAAAAGTTGAAACTCTAAAACGATGTCATGTACGCAAGGAGAGAACCATCCTTAAATATTTGTTAGCATAATCTCATAAATGGTGATGAATGTGGGTTGGGTAAGAGGAAGGTGGGTTTGGAGAGGTTGGTGGTATCCTCCTACTGCGCTTCCCTTAGCAGGTAAAGGGTATATTTACATAGGACCCTGCAGATGTGGGTTTGGACCGAACGCATTTTATCTCACTCCAACCGGACAAATAATTCATGCTTGGCAACTGGCGGGTTTAGCTTTCCCCAGATTTTTCCCATGGACGGCACCAATATCCGAGAGAAACTTACTTGAAACGGAGAAAAAGATGTTAGAGGAGGAGCTCAAATACATAGAAGAGAGATTAGAGCAGCTAGGAGGCGAGTAATATGGGATGGGGAAGGTGGCTTAGACCATTTAGAGGCTGGCATGGAGGACCCTTCTATTGGGGCATTCCCCCTTGTTACTACTTATTTTACCCAGCATATGCGATATATAGAGCTCCCTGGCCATTAGTTTATCGATCATACGGTTATTTCGTTTGGTGATGGGAAATGGTTGAGAAAATAGCAATAGCTAGCCAAGGGTCCGGAGGTCTGGATGACTACGTGTCCCCGGTTTTTGCTAGATGCAATAGCTTCACCATAGTAGAGCTTAAGGATGAATACATTTTTAAAGTTACCACACTCGATAATCCAGCAAAACTAGCACCTTTTGGAGCAGGAATACAGGCAGCTCAGATCATAGCTTCCACAGGATCGAATGTAGTAATTGCTGGTAATTTTGGGCCTAATGCACTTACTGCTCTATCTTACATGGGAATAAGGCCGATAGCTGGGACATATGGTATCAAGGTCAGAGAAGCTGTTGAGAAGTATCTGAAAGGAAGCCTACGAGCTCTAGAAATACGACCACCTGCAGTTCCAGTTCCTAGAGCGTTACAAATACCCTCTTATACCCCAATATTGCCAAAAGAGAGAGAAATTGAGATGTTAAAGGCAAGAAAAGGTTTCATCAAGAAGAGGCTTAGAGAAATAGAGAAAAGACTTAAAGAATTAGGTGAGCAGGAGGAAAGGTGATCTTTTGGAGCGAATAGTTGTCTCTTCGACCCCTCCAGGAGGACTGGATAGCCTGATAGATTACAGATTTGCTAGGTGTAGCTACTTTACGGTAGTAGATGTAGAAAATGGCGAGATCACAAACGTAAGTGTAGTACCTAACCAATCAGCTACGACTCCCTACGGAGCAGGGATACAAGCAGCCCAAGTTGTAGCTTCCTTAGGAGCTCAGTTGGTCATTACTGGGAGCATCGGACCAAACGCATTTTCCTCCTTACAAAGTCTGGGCATTAGAATCTACGCAGGAGTTGGAGGAATAAGCGTAAGAGATGCTATCATGAAATACCTATCTGGCTCTCTCAGTCCTTCAACTGGACCAGCTTTCTCTGGAAGAGGCATGGGAAGAGGTAGAAGAAGGGGTTAGTAGGTGTCAAGCCAACTCCTAAGGTAAAATCATTGGGAGAAAGTGGTCAATGGCTTAGAGTCTGGAAGGTCGAAGGAATTGGCTGTAAGTGACTTATCCAGAATAGAATTGCTAGAAGGTAATCGAATGGACATAGGCAGAGGATCAAGAACCATAGTTGTAACTGGTGGCAAGGGAGGGACTGGAAAGACGACGGTTGCCGTAAACCTTTCCTTCTACTTCCATCAAATCGGCAAAAAGGTCTTATTAGCAGACTGCGACGTCGATGCCCCAAGTGTCGCTACCCTTCTAGGGGCTGAGATGAGGGATGGAAAGGAGGTAAGACAATTTCTCCCGATTTTTGATGAGAGCAAATGCGTTAGATGTGGAGAATGCTCAAAGGCATGCAGAATGCACGCGATATTACAAGTTCCCGATAAAACTCCGCTTTTGTTCCCTGATTTGTGTTTAGGATGCGGAGCTTGCGCTATTGTTTGCCCCACGGATGCAATTTTAGATGGCAGGAAGGTTGTTGGATGGATCTACGAGGCAGAAGCTTATGGAGTAGATCTGCTCATAGGAGAACTAAAGCTGAACGAGAGGAAATCTGAGGCCATAATAAGGGAGGTAAAGGAGAGAGCAATGGATCTATCAAAAGAGAGGAGATATGACGTCGTAATAATAGATACGGCTCCTGGGGCTCATTGCGATGTAGCTCTATCGCTAAAGGGCTCTGATTTCGTGCTAGCGGTGACTGAACCAACTCCTTTCGGAATCCATGATTTAGACCTCGTACTTGAGCTGGCTAACATGATGAAGCTAAAGCATGCAGTTGTGGTTAACAGAGCAGATCTACCCGGAAATCACCACCTTTTGAAGGAGGTATGCGAGAAGCATACCTCTAGGATAATTGGAGAGATCCCTGTAGATGATAATGTAGTGAAGAGCCACGTAAGATCAAGACCTCTGATGTTGGACTTCCCAAATAGTCCAGCGGCAAGAGCGATCCTAAAGCTTGCGAGGAAGATAGGGGAGGAGCTTGGTATATGAAAGAAGTTGTGATAGTGAGCGGAAAAGGAGGTGTGGGGAAGACTACGGTATCAGCCTCTCTAGGATGGTTAATGGCTGAAAGGATGAAATTGGTGATGGTAGATGTGGATGTGGATGCTCCTAACCTTTCTTTGGTGATGGGTGGTGCTTTGAAGAACTCCCTAGATATAGAAGCCGCTGAGAAGGCATTTGTACGCTATGAAAAATGCAAAGGTTGTGGGATCTGTGCAGAAAATTGCCCTGAAGAGGCCATTCATATAACAGGACAGAAGGCTGTCATTTCAAGCTTATTCTGCAGTGGATGCGGTGTATGCTCTCTAGTCTGCCCTGAAAAGGCCATTGAGTTGAGATTGGTAGCTAACGGAAGGCTTGACCTTTACGAAAGTCCTTTTGGATTCACATTGTTGGTAGGAAAACTGAAGATCGGTGAATCTGGCTCAGGAAAACTAGTATCTGAAGTTAAAGAGAGGGCAAGGCAGGTAGCTAAGAAAAATGGTGCTGATTTGGTGCTAATAGATGGCCCTCCTGGAGCAGGATGCCCAGCCATATCGGCAGTTTCAGGGGCAACTCATGCGATAATGGTAACAGAGCCAACTCCCGCGGCCTTTAAAAATCTTAAGAGGATTTTCTCAATAATAAGACACTTCGGGGCAAATCCAGGGCTAATAATAAATAAAGCGGACTTATGTGAGCCAATAAAAAAAGAGGAAATCCACTTCGCTAAGAAGGAGGGCATGGAGATGTTGGGCGAGATACCCATGGATGACTCCGTTCCACGGTCTTTAGCCCTAGGCATGCCAGTTGTTAGCGCATTTCCAAGTTCCTTAGCTTCCTTAGCTATCAAAGAGATCTTCAAGAATCTAATAAATTACTTAGGGATCTAATCCTTTGCTTCTTCCTCTTTTACCATAACTGGGGCTTGAGGAACTATGAACAACTCCCTTCCCTCAGCAATTGCTTTTATAATCTTCTTCCTTCCGCTTGCGATGAGCCTCCAAACAGTCCCTCGAGAAACTCCCATCCTCTTAGCTGCTTCCTCTTGACTGAGATCTTCTCCATCTACAAGTCTAAGGGCTTCAAATTCGTCATATGATAGCAAAATTGGTTCCTTTGGCTCCATAATTGCTCCTTGAGGAAGAAATGGTGCGAAATGTCTTATTGAAGGTATTTCGCTAATCCATCTTGGCTTCCAAGGTCTTCCCCTTCTCCTGCGCAATCCTCTCTTAGGTCCTCTTTCCGGAGTAATCAGTTCTATCGCCAAGAACTAGGGGTTACTTCTCTTTTAAAAAGAGACTCTTCAAACTCGAATAGAATGTGTTTGCAGCGTTCTAGATTTTATTGTTGGTAGATGTAAGCATGCATCATTCTTATGAAATTATAACGTTAAGCGTATTCAGTGAATACTCTTCCTTACAAGCCTCGATTTTCCGAAGTAAATCAGGAGTGGGTTTGTAGCCATATCTCTATGCCTCCGTAGTTCAAAGGAGTTACATTCAT
>JAVCBX010000118.1:0-6325 GCA_037917635.1 Thermoproteota archaeon
ACGGCCACTGGTAACAGGGACGTGATAAGGAGGGAGCACTTCCAGCTCATGAAAGATGGAGCGATACTAGCAAATGCCGGCCATTTTGATGTTGAGATAAGCAAGCCAGATCTTGAGTCGCTGGCCAAGGAGGTTAGAAAGCCCAAGGAGAACGTAACTGAGTACTTGATGCCAGACGGAAGGAGGCTGTACCTTCTTGCAGAGGGAAGATTGGTCAACCTAGCAGCTGCTGATGGACATCCCGCGGAGATAATGGATATGAGCTTTTCCCTTCAAGCCTTAGCTGTGGAGTACATCAAGGACCACTATGAGGAGCTTGAGCCAGTAGTTTACAGGCTTCCAAACGAGATAGACAGAAGGGTTGCGGAGCTGAAGCTTAGCTCAATGGGAATCAAAATAGACAGACTTACTGAGGAACAGAAGGAATACCTCAAGACTTGGTGGAAGGGAACTTAATCAATCTGCCCGCTTCTGCTCTTTAGAAATTTGTACAGATTGTGAACTAATTCTTCTTGAGAGCGCACCTCAGCCGCATAGGGGATCTTTCTTCTCACTTCAGCAAGAGCATCTGAGGGACTCATCCCGTACCTGTAAACTAAGTAGCAGGCCATAATCGTTCCAGTTCTTCCTATGCCACCAAAGCAGTGGACAAGAACCTTTTTCCCTTCAGAAACCCTCTTGGAGATCCAACTTAAGATCTCAAGGCATTGATCGAGACTCGGGGCCGTGAAGTCCCTAATTGGCGAGTGATAAACCTCAAATCCAAACTCCCTCAGCTCATCCAAGTAGTCCTTTATCGATTTCCACCTCGAGATCGCCTCATGGTTCTCAATTAGAACGACTACTGCTTTTATTCCAGCCTTTAACCATCTTAGAAGATCTTTTTCCCCTCTAGGCATTGGAGATCCTGCTATCTCACCTTTCCTTATCCATCTCATCTTCACTGAGCTAGCGAAAACCCTAAATAAAGTTTTCAAGATTTTGAAGAGGGATCAAAGATGAGAAGCAGGGTTCTTGCTCTCTTACTCATCATAAGCCTCGGATTTAATGGTTTTCAGTTCCTCCTTTACACCAACCTTAAAGCCACGAACTCGAAGCTTAAAGATTGGGTTCTTAAGCTCAGTGAGGAGAACAAAGCTCTTTCTCAACAAATTGCCCAGTTAAACAGCTCAATTAGGATGCTCATATCTCAACTCTCATACTACAGGAAGATAGCCGAAAAATCAATTCAGAAAGAGTTTAAGGCCTTAGAAAAGCCAGCTGGAAGCGCTGAGGTTTCGATAGTGGCTGTTAGAATTGCTGGCCCGTGGTGGAGTCAGAAGATGGAGGGAGTTGTTATGAAAGCGCTGGTCGAGGTGAGGCCGGGCGAAGGGGGAGTGTACGTAAGGACAACTCCCTACATAGGGATAGACCTTCAGAGCAGCCTAAACAACGCGATTTCAGCTGTAGAATCTCTAACTGGAAGGTCCTTGAAGAACCTTGATGTATTTATCACCATAAGCGCAAAGGAAGAGGTTGAGATAGTTGACGGCCCGAGTGCTGGAGCTCCACTTGCAGCTGCGATCCTAGCAGCAGTTGAGGGGAAGAAGCTGAGGCAGGATGTGGTTGCAACAGGCGTCATTTATCCAGACGGAACCATAGGCAGGGTTGGAGGGGTACCAGAAAAAGCGAAGGCAGCAGCAGAGATGGGAGCCAAGATATTTGCAGTCCCATCAGACCAATCTAGGGTTGTAATAATGGTTCCAAAAACTAGAGAGATAGCTCCGGGGTTCTACATCACCACATATCAAGAGAAGGTGATCTCTCTGGAGCAATATTTGAAGGAGCTTGGGTATGAGATCGAGGTGGTTGAGGTTTCAAGCCTAGAACAATTGATTAAATTGATGATATCCGGCTGATTTGTTCATAGGCAGCTATTAACTGAAGCTTGAAGAGGTTATGTGCAAAAGCGGGAATGGATGGTTTTTGAGCTTCGTTCGAGAATCAGAGAGGTTAGTGGAATCAATAACTTCTGTTTGGTTTCTCCTTCCCTCTAGAATCATACAAAGGCTCATATCAAGAGCCAATCCAAGCCCTGGATTCACCGCGCGCTTAGAGGGCTAGAATTTTTCTATGATACCCAACTTAGCCCTTGGCTCAAAACATCTTTTAATTATTGATCATCAGCTGACTCCTAAGATGAACACATTGGCCCATTTCCTCTTTGCACAAACGCTTTTGGCGCTAATTTATGCTGGAAATTTTCCAGAATGGAGCTCATCCTAGCAGGAATTTCCTCAATGATTGTAGATCTTGATCACTTGACTGAGCTAAGAAGGGCTCTAAGAACAGGAAGGTTTGGAGCTAAATCAAGATCAAGGTGGCACGAACTGGAGGGACTGGCTGTCACTATGCTTCTTTGCCTTGTTTTCGAGCTTCTAGGTTTTCAATTCTCAAGATCTCTGCTGGTTGGATTTATTAGCCATTATCTGCTTGACATGCTTACTAGATCGACAAGACCCTTTTACCCCTTAGAGAAACCGTGGTACATCTTAAACTAACACCAAAAGAGCTAAGTAGGCTTGTGATTTATGACCTATTCCTCACGATCTTTTTGGAAGGGATCTGGCTTTGGAGCTAAGAGGGTTAGGGTTTCAATTTTGGTAAGAGAGCTCATAAGCAAGGCTCTCAGCGAACTCCCCTTTATTAGCTACCTTGATCCAGACATGATCTCGGGCTCAAGCCTTATCCTGAGCGTCCTTGTGAGCATATGCCTATCAAGAAGGATGTTGATTCCATCTTTTCTCCTTCTATCAGCTGTTTTGCTATTGGACGCTGTGGATGGAGTAGTTGCAAGGAGGAAGGGCCTCTCCTCGGAGAATGGCTGGATTGTTGACGTATCCGTTGATAGGATAAGCGAGGCCATAATTTCTCTGGCTCTCAGTACATATTTCGCTTTATTGGTCGTACTTAACATCGCAATTTCGTTTTGTAACTTAAAAGAAAGGCAAGATTTCGTGCTTCCAATCCTTCCACTTAGAATTATCCTACTTTTTGCTGTCCTTCTCTACCTACTCATCCCCTATGAGCCATTGAGGTTAGCTATAGAGGAGCTCCTCCTTTAAACAGCGATTTAGGCCTCCTCACCCATTTTCAGCTTTAGAACATGAAGAATTGCACTGATTGTCTTCAAATCCCTTATCCTTCCATCCATTATCATCTTAAGGGCTGCCTGAAGGTCAATCCATTCCACTTGGGTCAGTTCATCTTCCTCCGGCGAAGGCTCTCCTTTTCTTAGCTTTTCAGCTAAGAAGAAGTGGATCTGCTCGCTGCTGTATCCTGGAGCTACGTAAGCCCTGAAAAGCTCGCTGAGCTTCTCGGCTTCATAACCAGTTTCCTCCTCAAGCTCCCTTCTTGCGCACTCTTCTGGACTTTCGTCCTTTTCTAGGGTTCCAGCAGGCACTTCTAGAAGGCATTCTCCAACGGGATGCCTGTACTGCCTGACAAGCAGGATCTTGCCTTTTCTTAAGGCTATTATTGCTGTAGCTCCAGGATGATCGACAAACTCCCTTGTTACAACCCTTCCTGAGTCTGTCTCAAGCTTATGAACCTTGAGATCAAATATTCTGCCAGAATACACCGTTTTTTCCTCTAAAACTCTCATTTAGATCCGATGAATTGGCTACCTCAACAAATAATAAAATGAGAACCATCACAATGAACCCCCTTGGAGTTGAGTTCTGACATTCCCTCCCTGCAGGTTGAATGAGTCATTCCTAACCTCTCAGCAAGCTCCTTAACCCTAAGAAGTAGCTCCCTCCTTAGTCCATAGGGGAGATACCAAGAGCCCTCAAACCTGTCTTTGTAGAGCTCTCTAAGATATCTAAGCCTTGGAAAGGCAGATATGAGCCTTCTTAAACTGTCAGCTCTTGCCTTGTAGGTTGAGGTCACGACGTGAAGAACTCCAGCCCTCTTAGCCCCCTCTAATACCTCTGAAATCGATTTTTTCGAGTCATTTAGGCCAGGGATTATGGGATCGAGCCTTAATATGGTTGGAATTCCGTGTGATGAGAGCTTTTTAAGGGCTCTCATCCTCCTGATTGGAGGCGGTGCTCCCGGCTCGAGCTTACGTGCTATCTCATCGCTCATCGTAGTGATAGTCATGGAAACAGCAACGCTTCCCTCAGAGATCAGATCTACATCCCTAACGACGAGGTCTGACTTTGTGATCACAAGGACCTTAAAGCCTGAACGAACTAGAAGCCTCAACACCTCCCTAGTAAGCTTGAGGTCCTCTTCAGGAGGCGTGTAAGGGTCTGAGCTATTGCTCATGGAGACAGGAAATGAGGGCTTGATCCTCCTCAAATCCCTCATAAGGTTCTTGAGGAAGTTCCTCTTAGGCCTGGGCTTAAATGGATCCTTGATGTAGGAGGTAATATAGCAGTAAAGGCATGAGTGTCCGCACCCTGTGTATGGACTGATGGAGTACTTAGCTGGGCAAGTGCAAAGCGCCCCCCTCCAAGGGTCGAATCTCCTTAGAATCCTTCCCTCAATCATTCAAGAAGAATCAAAGTAACGATAAAAATAAACTCTCTAAGCTTCTTCCATCCTCTTTCCTCTTATACTTATGACGATCCTTTTCAGAGGTATGTAGCTATTGGATCTTTTCATCGCCTTTTTCACAATCTGATGAAGCCCGAAGCAACATGGAACCTCCATGTTGACGATTTGCACTTCCTTAATCCCAGAAGAGCTGAAGATCTCTGAGAGCTTTCTCTCATAGAGCTGGGGGCTTCCGAACTTTGGACATCCTATCAAAACCACCTTATCAGAAAGCAGGTCATTGTGGAAGTTCCCGTAAGCATAGGCAGTGCAATCAGCCAATTAAAAGCCTGGAGTTCTTAAGGAAAGGTGCACTGGGATTGACTAGCTCGAGCTTTATGGGCCAATTCGTCAACTTGGATTGAGCTTCATCAGAACTCCTCCTCGCAATTTCCCAACCAACGGGCTCGTGGTGGTGATCCTGATGGGCCATCTTTAGCTTGACGGCCTCTTCATCAAATGGTTCGGCTTCTCTCTCCTCTATTACTAGGGCTCCCTTTGGACAAGAATTTATGCAGGCACTAAGTCCGTCACAATAGCTCTCCTTGACAAGTCTAGCCTTTCCATCAACTATTCTAAGTGCTCCTTCAGGCATGAAGGAATGCAAAGCCCACAACCATAGCACTTCTCTTCAATTACTTTGATTATCTTCCTAACTGCTCTCATGTCAACTTCCCCTGCTTCCAGTTAACTCCGCGATTATTTCCTTGCACTTGTCAGCGTACTCGCAGTACTCCAGGCAGGATAGAATTTTCCTCGATACCTTTGCACCACAGTTCTCGCAAATAGTTTCTTCTTCATCTGTCCAGATTTCTACCTCTGCCCCGCAATTAGGGCAGGTTATGTACTCAGGTTTAGGCCTGACGAAGTTTTCCAAACCTGGGCACGTTAGGTCGCTCAACTCGCATCTATGACAATAGTAATAAAAGTTATATTTATCGTTTTCACATTTCAATGAAATGAAACCGCTAGTGCCTTGCGAAATAGCTGTCAAATGCGTGCTTCCAGTGATTAGAGCCATGATAGCTAAGAGATTGACCAAGGATTATGGCTTAAAACAGATTGAGGCCGCTCGGCTCCTAGGAGTGAGCCAGCCGGCAATCAGCCTTTATAGCAGGAGGCTCAGAGGAAGGGCAATTGATCTTGAAAAAGAGCGAGAAATATCCTCGATGGTTGATGATGTTACCAGCACGCTTATAAATGAGAAAATGGACTACAAGGATTTTGTAATTGCATTGTGTGGCATTTGCAGAGCTATAAGGAGAAAGGGCCTGATGTGCGGTTTGCACAAGGAATTTGACCCCAGCATTGAGGTGGGAAAATGCAACCTTTGCTCGTTGACGCTCTCAATCTGTTGACGTGCCAGAAATGTTTTTAACCGAAGGAGGATTGGCATTTAAACTCAAATCCTTATAATATTTCGCCTCAACCAGTCCTAAGATGTACGGCTACAATGGTAGGATCCTGAGAGTTGACCTGCTCGAAGGTAAAACTTGGATTGAGGAACCGGAAGAGGAGTTTTACAGAAAGTACATTGGCGGAAGGGGCTTCATAGCTTATTACCTTCTAAGAGAAACCGACAAAGATACGGACCCCTTAGGTCCAGAGAACCCCTTGATCTTCGCTCTTGGTGCGATAACTGGTGCTCCAATTCCTGGATCAGGAAGACATAGCGTAGGAGCAATATCTCCTCTTACTGGAGCTTATGGGGAGGCAGAAGCTGGGGGATACTGGGGGGCAGAAC
>JAVCBX010000010.1:0-6287 GCA_037917635.1 Thermoproteota archaeon
TAAATTAAAATATCATCAAAGCTTCGACAAACTCATCATGTGTCGGAGCAACTCATCTAAAAACTCTAATCTGACGCAGATATCGACGCAATCCTCCCTTCCCACAAGACTAGCGTCTCTCAAAGGCAATATTTCCTTAAGCTTCTCGTGTATGTTCATAGCTAATGGCCTCCTACTTCTAACATGAACCCTTGCGAGGACCTCGTTTTTGTAACAGGCAACGGAGAGCCTTTGCCTATACTTCCTCGAGCCTAATTCCGCTAAGAAAAACCTAGCACTAGAGTATTTTGTGCTCATTACAATTACGTTCTTCTCCGTTACGAGTGGTCTTTTTTTAGAGAGCTCTTCCTTAATCTTCTCCCAACATCTCTTGGCTTCATTCCAGAAAAGGGCATGAAGGGGATCTTCCTTATTTAGTATTGAGAACTCTCCAAGGGAGCTTTCCAAGGTTGACAAAGCTATTTTTGCACCCTCTTTCCCTAAAATAGAAGTCAGAGAGTATATCGCTCTATAAATCTTGGAAGTAGCTCCTCTTCTACGTCCCTTATCCTCGGCTTCCCTGCCAAGCTCGGTCATTTCTCCATAAGAACCAACCTGAACAAGCCACGAGATATCCTGGGATGTCGGATCCAATCTTTCAGAAATTAAGTAAGCAGAATAGCTTGTTGGGAGATTGAGGGAAAATATCCTTGGGTTTAGGCGGATAGCCTCTTTGAGTTCGTATCTAAGCTCTAGGTCCTCATGGTCAAAAGTTAGAAGCCCTCCAGGAAAGAAATCTTGAGCTACTTGAATAGGCCCGGGTCCCAAGGGGACAAAATCAACCAGAATAGCTACTTCTGCGGAGCTTATTCCTTCCATTGTAAACAAAAGATCCTCTGGAAGGGAGGGAATAATTTCAACCGATGCGTCTAAGCTTTCTAAAGTTTTCTTCAAGAAGATCGAAGCCACTATCGCATCTGGGGTTAAATGGGTGATTAAAGCTATTTCGCTTCTTTGACTAGCAATTTTGCGAAAGATGTCCTCTAAAAAATCAACCCACTGTCCAACGTCTATCATTCAAGTTCCTACTCAGTCTTTATTTGTTTTTAGAGTTTATGAGAGATTTTCCTTTCCTAGGTCTAAGTCAAGGTGGCACTAAATCAGTTAAAGAATTAAATTCAGCAGAGTTTAAATTAACGTTTCGCCCTAAAGAATTGTTTTTCAACGGTTTAGCGCAGGTGATAAAAACTGATAAAGCTCAGGGTAGTGTTGCTGAAGACCGAGGTTGGAGAATCAAGGATCGTCATGAGTCCGCAGGACGCTAAGGAGGTCGGAGCATCCTTCGACAGCAGAGTTAAAGTCTCATCCCCGAATGGAAGGGAGGCTATTGCCCTAGTTAGCATCTCAGAATCAGAAAGTTTCATTGGTAGAGGAGAAATAGGGTTATTTCAGGATGTAGCTAGGGTTCTGGATGTTGAGCAGGGATCTATTGTCCAGGTTGAACTAGCCGAACAGACGAGATCCTCTTTAACGATCAGGAAAAAAGCTACTGGAGCTAAACTCTCCAAAGAAGAGGTTTACTCGCTTATCAGGGACATATACGAGGGAGCTTTAAGCAGGGTTGAGCTTGCCTCCTTTGTCATGTCCTTACAGTTTCACGGAGCAGATATGGACGAGGTCGAATACCTAACTAGGGCAATGGCAGAGGTTGGAACTATGCTAGATTTTGGAGAGGCGTTGATTGTTGATAAGCATGGAATAGGAGGCGTTCCAGGAGCCAGCAAAGATGCTCTTTTAATAGTTCCAATAGTAGCTGCTGCAGGTCTATTGATACCTAAGACAAGCACGAGAGCCATTATAAGCCCGTCAGGAACCGTGGATACGATGGAAGTTTTGGCGCCTGTTGATTTGAGTGCAGAAGAGATCATTGAAATTACGAGAAAAATAGGAGGAGTTATTACTTGGGCAAGTAGCGCAAATCTCTCGCCAGTTGATGCTATACTAATTGAAAGGGTTGAGCATCCCTTGTCAATAGATCCAGAACCCCTTATGTATGCCTCCATTATGTCGAAAAAGCATGCTGCTGGGGTTAAGAGGATGGTCCTAGACATTCCCACGGGACCTGAGGCGAAGGTTGAGACCCTGAAGGATGCAAGGAGAATCGCAAGGAACATGATTACTTTAGGAGAGAGGCTTGGGATAAGAGTTGAAGCTGCAATCTCCTACGGAGGTCAACCAATAGGCGAGTTCATAGGACCAGCTCTTGAGGCAAGAGAGGCCCTCAGTGCCCTTATTACAGGAGGAAGGGGGGCGGGAAGCTTAATTGAGAAGGCAGTTGAGCTCGCTGGCATATTGCTGGAATTGGGAGCCATCACCCCCCTAGGAGAGGGTTCTAATCTGGCAAGGGAGATTTTGAAGAGTAAAAGGGCTTACAGCAAGATGAAAGAGATAATAGAGGCACAAGGAGGGGATCCCGACGTAAAGCCAGAAGACATAGAGGTGGGACCCTACAAGGAGATTCTGAGATCTCAGATAAAGGGATACATAACCTCTGTTTCAAATAAGGCAATCACCAGGATTGCAAGAGCTGCTGGAGCACCAAAGGATAAAGGGGCAGGAGTAAGAGTCTTTGGTAAGAGGGGAGACAGGGTTAATCCAGGGGATCCCCTCATAGAGATATATTCTTCGAGTGAAAGCAGGTTGCAGGAAGCCTTAGAGCTGGCAAGAAGGCTTGAACCCGTTAGAGTTGAAGGAATGATATTGGAGGTTTATAGGGAGCGCTTAATAAGGTTCTAAATCATGGCAATACTCTATCGGGATCTCTTGGGAACAAAGAAGCTTCCCTGATGTTTTTCAGGTTCAAAATTTGCATTGTAAGCCTTTCTATTCCTATTGCAAATCCGCCGTGAGGAGGAGCCCCATATTTGAAGAACTTAGTATACCACTCGAGTTGTTTCTCATCGATCCCTCTTTCTCTGATTTGCTTTATGAGGATCTCATACCTGTGCTCCCTTTGTCCTCCAGAACTTAGCTCAAGTCCTTTGCATATCAAATCAACGCTTCTTGCCCAAGGACCTTCGGCTCTCATGACGTAAAAGGGCTTTTCTGACATGGGAAATCTGTTGACAAAGAAGAAATCGTTATCGTACTCGTCCTTGACGTATTTCCACAGAAGCCTTTCTGATTCTGTATCATAGGAGGATCCATAAGGTATTTTCTTGCCAAATTCCTCCAAGATCTCATATACTTTGGGAAACCTTAGTTCAGGAAACGGTCTCTTCGGCTCCTCAAGCTCGACATTTAGTAGCCTTAATTCCCTTTGTCTCTCCTCAATAACCCTAGATATACCAGCAACTACTACTTCTTCCTCTAACTTCATCACATCTGTTTCATCTTTTATGAATGCCATTTCAACCGCTAAAGACCTGAACTCGGTTATGTGCCTCGTTGTGTGACTTGGTTCTGCCCTCCAATTCGTTCCTAGATCGTAAATCTTCTCTAGACCTCCTAGTATGGCGAGTTGTCTGTGAAGTTGAGGATCTTGTCTCAGAAAGGCGGTGCTATCGAAGTACTTTACTTCAAAGACCTCTGCTCCACTCTCGCTGTATCCCCCTATTAGAGCTGGGGTGAATACCCTGAGAAAACCCCTTTCATCCAAGTAGTCCGTGAAGCCCCTTATCAGGCTTGCCTCTATTTTAAATATGGCTTGAACTTCGGGACGCCTGAGGTCTAAGGGTCTGTTGTCCAATCTTGTGGGAAGAAGAGCTTTAACCTTCCAGTTGGGGTCTAAAGGAAGCTTCTTCTCTGATACAGAGTGAATCACTATTTTCTCAGGTATGATCTCAATGTCGGCTGCTCTTGCTATCTTCTCCTCGACTTCTTTTCCATAAACCTCTATTACACTTTCTTGAGGGAGATCTTTCGTCAGATTGAACAGTTCATCCTTAACTAATCCCCTTTTAAGCGTCAATTGTATTCTACCCTTCCAACTCCTGAGAACTATGAAGCGTAGATCCTTCCCCAGTTCTCTAACCTCGCTTACCCACCCTGTAACCCTTATTCCACCTTCTGAACCCATATCGAGATCCTCCTTCCATCAAGCTTCCATTCCTTGTGCAAGCAGCCATCAGGCACCTCACTCAGGCCCTCAACAAACATAAGGTTTCTGGCATCTACATCCTCTCTTATGGTCGGAAGATGGGGCTCGATCATGTCCCTCATCTCTTTGTCGAGTAGGATCCAGCAGTCTATTCTCTCCACTCCTCTTCTAAGTCCCAATTCCTTCCTCATCTCTTGAATCCTTCTCCTTATCTCGGCCGCTAGCCCAGCAGATAGAACCTCTGGCGTTATCTCAACATCTAGATATAAAGTACCCCTCTCGAACTCTACAATTGAAAACTTGCCTTCCGGCCTTTCGCTCTCGGATATTGTTTTGATTTCTGTTATGTTACCTTCTACGTAGAATAGAGTCGAGAATTTTTCTATTGCTCTCTTAAGAACGGGGTCTTTAGTAGAAACAAGCGCCTTTCTCAATGGTTGCCTCTTTTTTATCTTAGCGGAAGCCCTTGCAACGTTTATGGCATCCAAAAGGGACCTTGCGGCCTTCATTTCCTCTTCTAGGCTGTCATCTATTAGCTCCTGCCTTGGCTCTGGCCAATTAAACATATGAATGCTTTCTGGATCGAATTCCCGCCTCAGGGATTCTTGATATATCTCCTCTGCCATAAATGGAAGGAAGGGGGCCAGCATAATTAGAGTCCTTCTCAGAACAAAATACAACAGGGAGCCCACAATCTGTCCTTCTTTTCCTCCAGACCTCAGCTTCTCCCTGGCCAACCTGATGTAGAGCCTGCTTAAGTCGTTTATTATGAAGTCCAAAAGCTTATTGAAGGCCTCATGAACATGAAGTTCATTCATCATCTTCTTTGCCTCAAAAACCACCCTTTCCGCCCTTGAAAGTAGCCATTTATCTTCTGGATCAAGCTTATCTAGATTTTTAAGGACAAGGGATTCATTTAGTTCATATTTTGAGCAATAAAGCCCAGAGAAAGCGAAAACATTCCATATTATGTTCAGCTTTCTGAAGGAGTTCTCCAATTCCCTCCAAGAAAACCTAATGTCTGACCAAGGAGTCTTTGAGATTACGAAGGCCCTAAAGGCATCCCTGCCGTACCGCGAAACTATCTGCATGACTGGAACGAAATTTCCTAAGGACTTGTGCATCTCCCGACCCTGTTCGTCAAGCATCATCCCGTGAACCATCACGGTCTCGTAAGGAATTGAGTCAAAAAGCAAAACTCCTAGCCTCAAGAGGGAGTAAAACCAGCCGTTTGGAACCTGATCAAGCCCTTCTACTACGAAGTCAACTGGCATCCACTCTCTAAACGTTTCTTCCCTTTTTGGATATCCTAGGCTTGCGTAGAATGCAGCTCCAGAATCATACCAAACATCCAATATGTCCGAAACCCTCTTCATCTCCCCCCCGCACTCGCACCTCCAACCCAGATCATCTACAACCTGTTTGTGCAGATCTTCAACTTTTTGGCCTGTCTTCCCCTCGAGTTCACTCTTAGAGCCTATTACTTCAATTCTACCGCAAGAGTCACAACGCCAAATCGGTAAGGGGGTTCCCCAGAAGCGTTGCCTTGATATAATCCAGTCTCTAGCTTCCATAAGCCAGTTCTTAAACCTTCTCTCTCCAGCCCATGCCGGAAGCCATTTGGCCCTCATGCACTCCTCTACGAGCTTTGGCCTCAGGTCCTCCAACTTTATGAACCACTGTTTTGTGGCCCTCATTATAAGAGGAGTCTTGCACCTCCAGCATATTGGATATCTGTGAACTATTCTTCCAGACCAAAGAAGACTTCCATTCTCTCTCAAATCTGAGATTATGACCTCGTTAGCTTCTCTAACGTACAATCCCTTGTATTTGCCTGCCTCTTCTGTAAATATACCTTGATCGTTCACTGGCGATAAAACAGGCATGTTGTAACCCAAGTGACAAACCTCAAAGTCCTCCTCTCCATGGCCTGGAGCCGCATGAACGCAACCTGTTCCCTCTTCTAGAGTCACGTATTTTGAAGAAAGTACCACTTTATGCTCTATTTTTTTATGAATTGGTACTTGTTTGGCCAATGGATGCTCATATTTCAATCCTTCAAGCTTCAATCCATAAAAAGTATCAATAACCTCGTATTCTTTTATGCCTGTTTCCTCGAAGACTTTCTCCACTAAGTCAGAAGCCAATATCAAGAATTCTTCGCCAACCTTAACCTTAGCATATTTGAACTCGGGGTTTACCATAACTG
>JAVCBX010000080.1:0-6271 GCA_037917635.1 Thermoproteota archaeon
CAATACACCTGGATCGGAAGATAAGCTCGTATTACGGGACGAATCCTTTTTCGAGAGGAGTGTGATTGAATGCCAAAGAGAACCGTAGTTCTAAACCTAAAAGATCAGGACATAGAGAAATTCTTGGAATACTTAACCCCAAAACTCAGGGGTTCCGATTATTCCTTGATGTATAAGGAAGGAAGGATCTATCTTACTGTTCACGGAAGGCTCAATGAAATTGAAGACGTTATAAGAGCTGCTAGAAAAGCACATGGAGACTTCATGAAGATTCACAGGCCAGTTAGAGGGATGAGAAGATATCCTAAGGAGTGGTTGATCCAAAACGCCAGGGGAATCTCCCTATCTCTGATCACAAGAGTTCTGAAAGCAAGAGGTTACGTTGCAAGTATGGAAAATGACAACTTAGTTTCAAATATAGAGCCAGAAGCAATTCTAGAGATATTTAAGCAACTTAGAGAGATTTATTGGCCAATAAGATTGAAAATAAGACAGAGGAAAGTAAGGGAAATCCTTACAGCAGCATCCTTCCTTACAAAGCAACCTGTCATGGTCCTTTTACATAGGGCCATGGACGAGGGCTTGATAAGAAGAACCGATGAGGGGATATACATGTTTAAGGTGGATCCAGAAATTGTGCTAAACAAGTTAATAGGTGAGGGAGGAACTGATCGAGGGATGAAGTATGGAAGCAGGGCTAAGGATAGAGATCAAGAGAACTAAACCCAATGAGATCGAGATAGATGTTTACGGGGAGACCTATACCCTCTTGGTCCCTTTAGCTCAGTCCTTGTTGGCTTTAGATCATGTAGAATTTGCAGGATTCGATGTGCCCCACCCTTTAGAGAACAAAGGGGTTCTTTATGTTAGGGTTAAGGAAGGAGATCCTTTAGATGCTGTCTTCACAGCAATTAAGAACCTTAAGGACGAATACAACGAGCTTAAATCATCTTTATTAGAAGAGTTGGGCAGATTAAAGTTGGAGAAATAGGGTGCGTCCTATGCTGGCCTTAAAGAGCAAGCTGTTAGCCAAACTTCTTGAGATTGCATCCTTATTTGGATCCTATACCTTAGGGGTATATTTCAGGCTGAAACCAGCCTTGCTTTACGGAGTGTCTCTGACAGCAGACGACCCCTTGATCCATTATAGGATGACCAAGTACTTGCTTGAATACGGCCACTTGCCAGCCATGGATGTCCTCTCTTGGCAACCCTGGGGATACGTTCCAGGAAAGGTGCTGCCCCCCCTTCACTACTACACTGGAGCTTTTCTTTACAAGATCATAAGCCCTTTAGCTCCAAATTTATCTCTATATGATTTTACAGCACTAATTTCGGCCTTCTTCGCTCCACTTGCGATATTTCCTGTATATTTCCTTGCAAGAGACCTTTGGGGCAGGATTCCTGCACTCTTTTCGGCATTCACCCTTTCTACGATAACAGCTTATATCGTAAGGTCTCACGCTGGCTTTTACAGGCACGAGCAGTTCACAATACCCTTCATTTGCTTATCCCTTCTCTTTACAATAAAATCAATTAGGGCTGAGGAAGAATGGAAATCCCTGTTCTACGCTGGACTGAGCGGATTGGCCCTATTATACGTTGCAGGCTCGTGGGCAGCCTTCAGGTTTCTCTTCGACGGATATGCAGTCTTCTTTCTCATGGTGTTAGTAGTGGGAAAAATCAACAGAAACATAGAATATGCTTTGTTAATCCCTCCAACCTATGTTTTGGTCTCTTCTCTCGGTTTCCTTTCTAATCTGACCTTCAGAAAACAGTATTTGAGGACGGATTCCTTTCCAGTGTACCTGGCAATTCTTGCTGCCCTACTTTACGAGCTAATTCCGAGGACAAAGCTCTTTAGTAGGCTTTTAACAAAGATCAGGCGCAACCATCTTGCCATAGTCCTATCAACTTTGGTAGTAGGCTCCGCATTGGCAGCAGGTTTTGCCATTCCTCTCACTGCAAGGCTGAGGAGAGTGATACATCCGGGGACAGAGCTCCCTAAAGGGAATGTAGTTGAGACAGTGATGGAGCACGCTCCAGGAGCAACGGAGAACGTCTTAAGAAATCAATTTGGCTTTCTACTTATTCCTTATATGGTGGGAGCCGTGCTTTTGATGATAGATAGCTGGAAAAAAGTTGAAGATATGCTAATTTTCTTACTTTCCGTTCTTTCCCTCTATTTCGCGCTGAGCATCGTGCGCCTTCCTCCGCTGGCTTCTCCATTTTTCTGCCTAGTATCTTCTTACTCGGTTAAAAGAGCCGTTGACTGGACTATGAAGAAGATAGAAGCGATATCAAGAAGAAGGCGTGTTCTGAAGAAGAAAGGAAGGAGACTAAAGTTCTCTTCCCTTATAAGCGAGATTTCTTTGCCCCTCCTTCTAATCATGTTCATTGCGGTTGGACCCTTGACTCACACAGTTTATGCCGGCAATCAATTCTCAAGGATAAAACCGAACTTCATAGAGCTAGATGAGGGCTGGATGAACGCAATTAGGTGGCTTAAGGAGAACTCTGAGCCTGGAACAATCGTCATGTCTTGGTGGGACTACGGGTATTGGATAATCTTCGCTTCAAACGAGAGCCTAAGGGTTCTGGCAGATGGCCTTACTATAAACAGCAGTCAGATAAGACAGATAGCTAAGGCCCTTACGGGAACAGAAGAGGAAGCCCTCGATGTTGCAATGAGATTTAACGCAAGCTATATTGTTATCGTAGATGTAGACATAGGAGGCGAGTATTATGACGCCATAACCATGAACAGATTTGTCAGGCCCTTTGATGGCTCGGGAAAGTGGATGGCAATGGCTTGGATAGCTGGAAGGTTTGAGTACAGCCCATTCAGACAATCTTATGAGTGGTGGACAAGAGACCTACCCAAGTTCTTCATGCGACAGGACACTTCGCTAATCCCGACCACCAACGCGATTGAAATGACCATTTTCAAACTTTTCGGCTCTTATTACAACCTAACTCAACCTAAATACTTTGAGCTTGTTCATTCTGAGGTTTACAAAGCAGAGCTAACTAGGAGAGAAGGGGGAACTTTTGAATACGAATGGCCGCACGTTCTGATATTTAAGGTGAAGAAACCTTGAAAGCCCTAAGCTTTTTCTCAAGGGAGGATCCTGTTGAAAGAGAGGTTTATGAGAAGCTAAAAGAAGAACTTCTGAAGTCAGCCAGCGAGGAAGACCTAAAAAACCTCTCTAAACTAGTCTTTGCCATGATAAAACCAGCAGCATTTGCTAGAGGGCTTGCACCTGATGTGATAAACTGGTTAAAAGCACATGGCTTCAAAATAGCTCTTGAGTCCTTAAAAAAACTTACTGGAAAGGAGTTAGACGAGCTCTACATGTTTGTTAAGAGGAAGTACTTTGAATCTTGGTGGATAATGGAAAGAGCTTATTCCATGGCTCCAGCAATTGCGATGGTTCTTGTTGGAGAACATGAGAATTATGAGCATGCCTGCGCAAAGCTTAGGGATCTTATTGGTCCAACAACACCAGAAGCTGGTTCAAAAGGGAAGCTCAGGTACGATCTGAAGGGGGTAAATCGTGTCTTTAACATAATACATATATCCGACGATCCTGCTGCAGCAATACGAGAATCCCTGGTTTTCTTTGATCTGAACGAGGTATTAGAAGCCCTATCTTCTGGATCTGAAGCTAATTTAGCGACAAGGAAATTGATTCCAGACTCGCTCTTAATGACATCCCGGTGGGAAACTTTCTCGAAGCTCAAGTCTAGATGCAATCAGTTCTTAAACTCAACTGAGCTTCAGGAACTCCTGGAAGCAGAGTCCAAGATAATCTCTATGGATTTGCCCTTTGATGAAGAAAGGAGCAAACTAGCACCTATAGAATCGAAAATTTCAAATTTAGCTGCAAATATTTGTAAGGAGGTAAGTTCTGAGGGAATAAACCGGGCCAGAGAAAAGCTAAGTCTGAAAGAAAAGTCGATATGGGATTCTCTTAACGATAAAATACTTGCTGCAAGATGCGTTGAACTTCTAAGCGATGAAATCAAGTTAATGGACGAAAAGAACTTCGATCTCATCATGCTATGGATGATTAGCAGGGGAATCATATTTGACGAGTGGGAGGAGATTATAGTTCACAGTACGTGGGCAGTCATGCCCCAAGTCATAAGAGATCTTAGAAAATACCATAAGATAATCGTTTCCAGTCAAGTTTAAGCCTCTCTACCCTTATATACCTACTACGACTATAGTTGGGTGGGAGGACTCCAATGGTGAAGAGTGAAAAGAAGAGAGATGCAACATTGATAGTCGCCGATGTGCTTAGCCAGACGGATTTCGGAAGGGGAATAGTCAAGATAGACCCAGAAGTAATGAAAGAGCTAGGGATAATGTCAGGAGATGTGGTCAGGATATTTGGCTCCAGAGTTACTCACGCTAGGGTCATGCCCTCATCTCCAAGCGACATAGGAAGCAAGAGAATCAGAATGGACAAGATAATAAGGGGAAACTCAAAGGTGAGAACTGGAGAAAAGGTCAGAATAAGGCCTGTTGAGGCAGTTAGTGCAAAAAGAATAATTTTGGCTCCTCAGGATCAGATGATAAGGGTGGGCCCGGACTTTGGTGGCTGGGTTCATAGAAGGCTTTTGGACCAGATAGTTACGCAGGGGGATGTGGTGCTTATTCCGCTTGTTGGCAGATTTATTCCGTTAGTTGTGGTGCTGGTATCTCCAAAGAACTACGGAAAGGTTACTGAGCTGACAAAGATAGAAGTTAGGGAAACTCCAGCCCCTCCAACTCTAGTAAGAGTTCCAAGCGTAACGTACGAGGACATAGGAGGAATAGAGGAGGAGATTCAGAGGATAAGGGAGATGGTAGAGCTTCCATTAAAGCACCCTGAGCTATTTAGACATCTAGGAATAGAGCCTCCCAAAGGAGTACTTCTCTACGGTCCTCCTGGATGTGGCAAAACCTTGCTTGCGAAGGCTGTCGCAAATGAGAGTGGGGCGAACTTCATCTCGATAAACGGTCCTGAGATCATGAGCAAGTACTACGGGGAGAGCGAGAAGAGGCTGAGGATGATATTTGAAAGAGCTCAAAGAGAGGCCCCCACAATCATATTCATAGACGAGATTGACTCAATAGCTCCTAATAGAAACGAAGTCACTGGAGAAGTTGAAAGAAGGGTTGTTTCTCAACTTCTTTCTCTAATGGATGGTTTGGAAGCACGTGGAGACGTGATAGTCATTGGAGCAACCAACAGGCCCGAGGCATTGGATCCGGCGCTGAGAAGGCCCGGAAGGTTCGACAGGGAGATAGAGATAGGGGTTCCTGATAAGAACGGCAGGAAGGAGATCCTGATGATACACACAAGGAACGTCCCTTTGGCAGATGATGTCGATTTAGAGGAGTTGGCAGAGATAACACACGGCTTTGTAGGAGCTGATCTGGCCGCTCTAGTTAGGGAGGCTGCGATGGCTGCATTAAGGAGAGTCCTCCCTCAAATAGATCTAGAATCTGAGACGATACCCTTAGAGATATTAGAACAACTCGTTGTGAAGAAATCTGACTTTCAGGAGGCGCTCAGACTAATTCAGCCTTCTGCAATGAGAGAAATATACATAGAAATCCCAAATGTAAAATGGGAAGACATAGGGGACCTTGAACAGGTTAAGAGAGAATTAATTGATCTGATAGAAATGCCCCTGAAGCATCCAAAGACCTTTGAGAGAATAGGAATAGAGCCTCCTAAAGGAATACTTCTCTACGGTCCTCCTGGATGTGGCAAAACCTTGCTTGCGAAGGCCATAGCTAATGAAAGCGAGGCGAACTTCATCTCAATAAAAGGTCCTGAGCTACTAAGCAAGTGGGTTGGTGAGAGCGAGAAGGCGATCAGGAAGGTGTTCAGAAAGGCAAGACAGGTAGCTCCAGCGATAATATTCATAGACGAGATCGACTCGCTCTTTCCAAGGAGGGGTATGGGATACGCTGATTCAGGAGTTACGGAAAGGGTAGTAAGCCAGATGTTAACCGAAATGGACGGAATTCAGAGCTTGAAGGACGTAATAGTAATAGGGGCAACAAACAGACCTGATCTCATAGATCCAGCTTTGCTAAGACCTGGAAGACTTGAACGCCTCGTTTACGTTCCGCCTCCAGACAAATACGGAAGGCTGAAGATATTAAAGGTCCTGACTAGAAAGATGCCTTTAGCTAAAGATGTAGATCTTGATAGCATTGCAGAGAGAACTGAAAACTATAGTGGTGCGGATCTTGCAGCTGTCGTAAGAG
>JAVCBX010000167.1:0-6254 GCA_037917635.1 Thermoproteota archaeon
GCTATGATGAAGGGGTCAACTTGGACAGGAACGGTATGACATAGAAATAGCAGGTATCCGCATTGTTGCATGGCTTTTAACGTTACAAAGGCTATAACAACCCCTGCTAGCGAAGCTAACATGGTCCACGGCAAAAGTTTGACAAATAGATCTCTTGTCAAAAGCCTTCTCGATGCTCCTAGGGATCTTAAGACCTTTATCTCATCTTTATGCTGGATTATGATTATTTCGTATGCCGTAGCTATGCTAGCGCTCGAGAGTAGGAACACCGTGATCGATAGGGCCAAAATGGACTCCCTTGTCGCACCGTACCTATGCATGTAGCTCTTCATGAACTCATACGCTTCCTCAACTCCTATGTCCTCAACCCTGAAGCGTATTGGAGCTCTCGGCATTATCGTCTCTTTAGGCCTCTTCTCTTCTTCTTGACTTGGAGAAGTTGGCTTATAGGCCTTGCTGGAGATTATCTCAAGAATTCCTGCCTGGCTTAATGAATTTCCATCTATCCTTACCCTTATTAGCGTGACAAGAGCATAATCAACGCCTCTTAACCACTGTCCGACGTAAAGAGGGGCTAAAATCTCATCATCAAGGAATGATTTAGAATAATAAACGCCCTTAACCTTCATCTCAACGCATAGATCTGTTAGCACTCCATGCACAAGTAAAACATCGCCTTTTCTCACTTTTAGCCTCTCAGCCACGTTCCTTCCAACAATTACCGAGCTCGTGTCTTCAAACTGAATCATATCACCTTCAAGCATGATTGGCCTGTTCAGCTTTACAAAGTCCTCAGGGATTATTCCCCTAAGGAAGAAGGGCTGGCCATTAATGACGCAGGGCGCTATGGCTTCTTCGCTTACGGCTAAGACTCCTTTAACATTTCTTAGTTCTTCGGTTAATTGTGCTGGAACAACGCCCGTAAATGGGGTTCTGCTCCTCCTATTATAGATGACTACGAGGTCTTCCCCCTTGCCTAAGTAAGAGTTAAAGCTCCTGTAGAACCCTAAAAGGCTGATAGAGGTCATGGAGAAAAGCATAGAGGACAGCATAACCGTTATCGTTAAGGCTAGGATGCGTTGCCAGCTTAGGTATTTAAAGGCCAGAAGCCTCATAAAGGACTATCCATTTATCTCCTGAATTTTCATAAATCTTTTCCTGAGCGTTTAAGATCCCGTAATCGAATAGACGCAGATGTAGACCTGTTAACACAGGAATTATCTCAGGTCCTAGCCTAGGAGATTTTTGGTAGGAGGGTTAACAACGCTGAGCCTCGGAGGGCTGAGAGGCTTCGTTTTTAACCGTATGTCTTGGAGTAGAATTTGAGAGCAGGGTAGACAGAGCCGAGGATCGAGAAAGTTGTGGTAAAAAGAACTATCTGAGCAACCTGCTTTGCCTCGATGAACGGGGTCAGATCTAAGCTTGGGAGGATCCATCTTAGCAACGATGAGGTCACCTGAACGCCAACTGTTCCGATGGTTACGCCTAAGATCGAGCTAAATATGGTCAAAACCGCTATGTAAGATAAAATAAGCATGAAAATGAGGCCCTTTTTAGCTCCAAGGCCTCTGAGCACAGTGAACTCATAGCTGAACTCTATCACAAGCCTTGTAGCAACGATGTATGAAGCTGCTGCAACCACTGCATAAACGGCCAAGGACCAAGCTTTTAGGAAGGACAGAGTCTGGATGTTCATTTGTCTCGTGAACTCTTCTAATTGTTGTGCTTGAACTAGTTTGACATTTTCAGGCAAAAACTGAGCAATTTGGCTTACAGTTTCAGGGCTTATACCCCTTTTAAGCGAGAATTCGATGAAAGATACGGTATTCTCGTCCTCAGTAAGCGAATTGAGGGTTTGCATGGGAGCTATCAGCTCTGCATCGCTTTGCGTTCGACTCCTGAAGATGCCAACGACCTTAACCTTGATGAGCTTGTCTCCAACGGCTATGCTTACCTCGTCCCCTGTGCTTATGGAGAAAGCTCTTGCGAGTACTTCGCCTGCAATTACCTCCCAGTTTTTGGCAATCTCCCCTTTTAGCTTGGCTTCCCTTGCTTTTAGGAAGACTTCGATGTCTTCCACTCCCCTAACTCGTACTGTAAAGCTGCCAGAATCTGTGGTCAAGTTGGCAGCCAGCAATCTTTGGGGAAGGACATAATTGAAGCATCTAAGGTTGGCGAGTTTTTCAGTTAGACTTACATTCAGCTTGCTGTCTGTAATAGCCGTAGAGTTTGAACTTAAGATCAAGTAAGTTCCACGAGGACTTACAAGCCTTGCAAGGAGCTCCGATTGAAGGTTTAAGTAGTTTACTATGGCGTTCGTAGAGGCAAGTATGGCGACCAAAAGGGCTATCACTAAAATTGTCCTGCTAGCTCCACTTTTTCTTAAAAGCATTTTGAAACAAGAAGCAAAAGCCACTCTAAATACACCCCCTCATATCACCATATCGTGCAAGAAGTTTGCTAAACTTGTAACCTGTCAAGCTATAAGTATCTCATTGACCTCTCTCTAATTAACGAGCTTTTACCGTTTAACTGTTTTTGAGCTACGACCCATTTAGTTCGAGGGGCTCATGCTCTCCTCAAGCTGCTACTTTAGACTGAGTTAATTCTCCTCAAAGGCAAGGTTCCTCTTAATTGAGCATAATGCTAATTGTTTTTGGGGTCTACTAGATTGAAGATCCCCTCAAAGCTCTGCCATGGACAATTCTTATCCTTGATAGGACTACTTAACAGCCTTTCCGACTATTAGGTATATGTCCTCCTTCTCAGCTATCTTTCTCATCTCGGCTGTAACGTCTTCCTTAGCCGCGAGCACCACCAAGATCTTCCTTGGTTCTCTAGAGTACTTTTTCCTAACTACTTCGGCCTTTTTGAGTAGCTTGAATATCTCACCCTTGGATTCGGCGTATCCAGTGGCCTCTCCAACTATAAGGGGCTCCTCGAGGAAAATGTTTATTTCCTCCCCATCCACCACCGCCTTTCTGAGCTCAGCGCTCTCCGGTATATCTCCAGAGCTTCTAAGGCTTGCAGTCAGAAACTTCCTGACGAACTCCTCGAAGGTTAAACCTGCGAACTTGCTTAGCTCCCCGAAACCGCTTATCATCGCGCTCTCTAGCGACTTTAATCCTCTTTCTAATGAATTCACCCTCCTCTCAAGCCTGATCTGACCCTCCTTTAGGTCTTTGATAACTTCAAGCATCCTGTTGAAGTCCTCCCTTAACCTGGTCTGCTCCTCCCTAAGCTCAGTGAAGTCCTCCCTTAGCTCAGCAAAATCCTTCCTAAGCCTGGTCTGCTCCTCCCTAAGCTCAGTGAAGTCCTCCCTTAGCTCAGCAAAATCCTTCCTAAGCCTGGTCTGCTCCTCCCTAAGCTCAGTGAAGTCCTCCCTTAACCTGGTCTGCTCCTCAACTAGACTATCAAGTCTCTTTAGGATTTCTGAGAGGCCTAGATAGCCTGCAACAGCGTATCGAAACTCAATGTCCTTATCCAAGAGCTCTAAGAACTCTCTCTTCAAAGAGTTCATCGTTTCTTTCCCCACCGCTTTTTCTAATGGAGAAGAAAAAGCTGGTATTTTAAGTTTGTGGAAGCTAAGGTCAGCATAAAATCTGAAAGCCGAGCGAGCCGCACGGATTTATGTGAATCCCACCCCTCGTTCTGAGAAGCCTTGGAACCTAAGATTTCAGCTTTAATGAAATTTTTTGTCAAAGATCTTCATTTCTCCGAATTTTCTCCATATTATTGCACTAGCTTAAGCCTTTTAGCATGTCCCTTGATCCATCGCCTCAAGCCAATAAGTAGCGCAACACGCAAGAAGCCTTAGAGCGACGAGGTAAACTAGCAACCTTCTAGGACTCCTAACCTGCTCGATCTAACTATTTGAGGATTAAAATCAAAACACTCTTATATCTAATACCTTAGCTTCAAGCTCCTTTGAATGAGCTATTATGTACTTATCGCTTGTTACCATCGGTAAGTTGTAGTGCTTAGCCGTTGCAATATGGTATGAATCGAAGTAATGGAGCCTTCTTGGACCTCCTGCTTCTCATATAATTTTAAAGCTTCAATCACAATTTCATGGTTGATTAACAGGGATTCGTGGGGGATTTTCACCATATCTTCTATGAAATTCACAACTTTGCTGAAGGGGACCTGATTACTCCTTAAAGCCGCAACTACATCGTTGTAAACTTCAGATGATACTCTCTCCTTCAACGAGAAGATATAGTAGAGAACTTCCAGCAACGAATGAAAATATAACCAGAGCAAAAATTTCTTTCAGAGAATACAATTTAGGGGAGTTAATTAGAATAGATCCTCCCTCTTCTATAACGATTTTTAGTGGTTAGGGTTTTGTCAACGCGTTGGCCAAGAAAAGCACTGATATTGCTAGTATGACTCCAGAAAGGAATCTTTTTTGATATCAAAAGCTTCTTACCGTACAATTCTCTTAATGCCCAAGGAGGTGATTAATCTTTTCCTCTTGTAGCCTGCTTATTTTAATTATCTCCTCAGCCGAGACGAATCAGCCCTGATAGAAGGAGCTTCTGTCGTTAGCGGCTTGAACTATGATCACAACATTATCGATCATGAAGGATACGTTGGGGTCTGGTATGTGCTTTACCTTCTCAGTTTCGAGAGCATCTCCTAGTGGTGCTGAAAAATTGCATAAATAAGCCTTATTTCCAATCCTGTCAATTCCAGTATTTCTCCCACTTCCTGAGGCATGCATATTTTCCGAGCTGTTTCAAACTTCTTTCTTAGATCCTTAAAATACTTAAGAACCTCTCTTTAAAATACTTTCTAGCATTTTTTGGGAGGAAAAAGACATATATGTGAATTATTTATTTCCTTCTTTAACGTTCCATTCCTTTTCTCAAACGTCCGGTAGTTTTGTGCGACAAGCCCTTCTATAGCATATCTATCCGTAAAATCAAGAACTTGGCGCCATCCTGGCGGCATCTCTTTAGCGTTTAGGGACACTAACGCCGGGAGAAGGCCTGTAGGGCTTGGTCCGAATTCCTCCCCTTTATTGGACACTATGAATTCGTATTCAGCGCTGTCCTGAAGCCCTGTGATTTCCTCTCTCACTGTTACTTTCAAGCGATAAAGCCCAGTACACCATTGCTTAGGGATCCAGCCTCCTAGCAGTAAGGTGTAGAAACTAGTTCCAGTAGTCTCTAGATCTTTATAATTTGGCGGGCTGAAAGGACCCTCGTCTCTTTGCATGAAACCAAAAACAGGTCCAAAAGCCTCCGAATTAATGGTAGGATCGTAATTGATGAATCTTTTCCCTCCAGGGCCCTCTAGCTCCATAGTAACTAGGACAGTTGGCACTGTCCTATAATCAAAGCTTACTTCAATCCTACCGACTAAAAACTCCTCTCCTGAAACCTCCTTACCACTTTGAAATGTTCTTTATGATGTATAAGAAGAGGCACTTCGGTTCATTTGATTGAGAAAATCCACAAATATTGGTCCTTTCTAAGTTCGTCTGGAATTTTTCCTACAGAATTAGACAAAGGCGAATATGAAGATATGTAAAAGTCCTCTATACTAACGAATTTCGCCAGAATCTTAGCAGAACTCCCTTTTACACTTACGGAAAGGGCCACATACCATCAATCTATCCTCAAACAGCAGAATGTCCGATAAGGATGAAACCAAAAGCAAAGTGATGAGAATTACAAACCCAGTGTAGCCCTTCTTTCAAGAGGAGAAGTTTCGGTGCCCAAACCTCATGCAATGGACATATCCCTTTTATTAGAGCTTCTTCTTGAGTGATCCGAAAGGACCATCATGGAATTTCTCGCGAAGAAAGGAGGAAAAGCACTGCAAAGCGAGATATGGGCCCAAATTGGACTGTCAAAGGTTACTTTTTCTAGGGTTTTGAAGGAAACGGAGAAAAAGGCTTGTTAAGAGGGAGAGTGAGCTCAATAGTTACCATTGAGAGGGTGCCGAGTCTACTTCTTTAGAAATTCCTTCAGATCCAAATATTGCCTACAAGTCAGATCTACAATTTTGGTTCTCAAACCCTCATTTCTTGAAAGAATTAGCTCGCCCTTGGTAAAAACTCGGTATTTGAAGGGCAAAGGAGCTCCATTAAGTATCTGAACATCCACAGGAATCCCTATCTTAGTGCTAAGCTTCACAGAAAAATCGATCTCATATTTTAGGATCTCTGAAATATCGCTAATCCACAGGGCAAGGTCTAGATCCCTAAAGATGTTCCTCTCAACGAAACCCCCATGAACATAGGC
>JAVCBX010000101.1:0-6209 GCA_037917635.1 Thermoproteota archaeon
TCTCTTCCCTTTCTAGGAGCTTTCTCCTTTCAATCTCCTCCCAGAAGAAGGAAATCCTATCAGATCTCATTGGATGTCCCGGTCCAAAGGAGTAAAGCATGAGTTCCTTTCCAAGAAGTAAGCAAAGCCTTGACATCTTTACAATCCCCCTTTGGTTGCTAGAACTAAACTTTATCCCTGCGCATTTAGGTGCTCTCAGTAAATAAGGATCATTTAACCTTCACGTTCTATCCACTTGCGTATCATGTCCTCAACCCTGGGCTCTCTTCTCCTGTACCTCCTTCTCGTGTAGGGATAGCCACCATATATTTCAATTGCCTTTTTAATCAAGCTATCCGCTTCTCCAGGTGTGAACTTTTTCCATCCCTTGTTGTGCCTGAAGGAGTTCGGATTCGACCAGCAAGGGTCGAATTCGCACAATTCATCCGGACTTAAGCATATGATAACAGAATCCACCTTCCTGTGAAGGCTTAGAGGAACCGAGAGTAGGCACTTTGGTTTCAATTCATTATCAACCCTAAGCTCTGGCGCCTCGTGCTTAATCCTGATCTCATGTAACCAGCCTAGAATCTTGCCCCTCACGTATTCAACCAATGCCCAGGCCGAGTCGAGGGCTCCGTACTTGCTAATGACTTGCGAGGAGATTGAGCCTTCGTTGAGGTTGACGTGCATTCCCCTCCCAGTCCACATAATGTAGGTTGAGCTAAGGACGCCTTCGAGCTCCAAAACATCCAATATTTTATGAACGGCTTCGACGGTGGCTCTCCACTTCTTAGGATCGTTGTCCACGTCCCAATATGGGGTGTAAAGGATAGCTTCCTCAACGAGTTTCTTATGGGATAAGGAGCGATAAAGGGCCGAAGTAGCATATATTGACCTGGGTTGGAAGTCAGAGAACCAATTAAGGAGTTCAGTTACCTGCGATGGTCTCTCAATCCTCAGCGGATATCCCCTCTCATCATACCTTAAAACAGCCTTTCCAAAGATCGCAACCCATCTTTTCCTGCAGAAAAGGGCTATCTCCTCCTTAACCTCTTTCTTTGCATAATGCTCCATTATCTTGTCCTGAGATAATCCCATCAAGCACCTAAGCCTCCTCAAAAATATTAGAGTTAGGCTTACTGACCCTCGTGAAAAAGCCTCTAACTTTTATTGGAGTGAAGTCCATTCAGCTTGAATGTCGAGCACGTTATCCAAGATTCAGGAACAAGTTGTGGGAATTATTAACAGGTTAACTAAAAGCATAGTGAACATAACAACAACTAGGCTCCTTCCAAGCGCTTTTTTACTTCCAGTTCCCGTTAAGGGCATTGGGACTGGCTTCATAATAGATAGAGAGGGACACATTGTCACGAATGCTCACGTCCTTGCTGGCGTTAATAGGGCTGAGGTTTACCTTTACGATGGGGAAATGCTTGAAGCAAGAATAATCGGAAAGGATCGGTGGACCGATGTTGCAGTCATGAAAATAGGTAGAGAAGATTTGGAACCCGTAGAGCTTGGGGATTCCGACAAGCTCTATGTAGGACAGTTTGTAATAGCAATAGGAAATTCCTTTGGACTTGCAGGGGGACCAACTGTTACCTTCGGCGTTATAAGCGCTCTGAAGAGACACATCAGAACTAATAGGGGTCCTTTACTTACTGGGCTCATTCAAACGGATGCTGCCATTAACCCTGGTAACAGCGGCGGTCCATTAGTAGACCTTGAAGGAAAGGTCATAGGGATGAACACCGCCATAATCCCATTCGCCCAAGGGATAGGCTTTGCGATACCTATAAATCTCGTTTCTAGGGTTGCCGAAGACCTAATAAAGCTTGGAGTAGTTAGGAGGCCCTGGCTTGGCATTAATGGAGTCGATCTGGATCCCAAGATCGCAAGGCACTACGGGCTGAGGGTTAATAGGGGGGCTTTGATCGTGAACGTTATAAGGGAAGGTCCTGCTTGGAGGGCTGGGCTCAGGAACGGAGATGTAATCATAGAAGTTGAGGGAAAGGAAGTTAAGGGAATGGACGACTTAATTGGACAGCTTTGGAGAAAAAGACCTGGAAGTACGGTTGAGCTTTTGGTTATGAGAAAAAACCGGTTGATTAGGCTGGATGTATTGTTAGGAACTCAGCCCAGAACGAGTTGAATTCCCCATACAACTAAGTCTTCCTTAAAAGCCAAGATACAAAGGAAACAAAGACGGGTAGTGTGAGATTATCCTCTATCCCGTAAACCTCTACAATTGAGGCTGAAAGGGCAAGAATAAGTGCCCTCCACCAGGGCTCCACCATTAGGAGAGGGATTAAGAGGGAGAAGAAGCCAGCAATCATTCCCTCAAGGGTTGAGTTTGAGAACGGGATCTTCCTCTTCCCAAAGGCCATTCCAACCAGGGATGAGAAAATGTCAGTTGTTGCCATTGCAGCTATACCATAGATCACCTCATAGCCGAAAAGGGTGTAAGCTGTGAAAATGCCTATGGTGCCGTAAACCAACCCCATGTAGCCTGCCCTTCTCTCGTACTCCCTTTGCATCGCGTTTATCAGGGATTCCATGGTCTCTATAAGTTCCTGTATCTTCCTCCCAAAAGGACCTATTTCTGCCACTTTTTTCCTAAGTTCAAGGAACTTCTCGCTTGAAATTGGTCCTCTTACCTTTAGGGCATTTATGAACGCTGCTCCTATCACTATCAAAGCGTATATGATGCCAGGATCCGAAATTGCCTCGACAAATGGGGGTCTTTGCCCCATGAATAGGGCTCTTGATATCTCTTCAGAGTAAAGCGGCAGAGAAAGGGCTACGATCAAGGAGAAGTGAACGATCTTCCTGAGAACGTCTCCGTATGTTATCATCACTTCTCTTCTGCCCAACTTCAATTTAAAAGTGCCTCAGAAATGACTTTAATTTTTCCCAAGCGATAGTTTAGAGGTTAAATTGGAGGACGCAAGGTCAGGGAGGATAATCCTTCTAGCCCATTGTTTGCTTAATCAGAACTCAGTAGTTGTAGGACTTGCAAAGAGCAAGGGACCGGTGGAGGAGCTAATAAAGCTTCTATCTGAGGAAGGCGTGGGGATAATCCAACTTCCATGCCCAGAAACTAGATACTTTGGACTCAGGAGATTTTGGGCAGTTAGAGAGCAGTTCGAAAGCCCAGGATTTAAGAACTTCTGCAAGAAAATGGCTTCTGAGATGGAGGATCTTGTCTTCGAATACATAAGAAACGGTTATGATGTTGTTGGAGTTATAGGGATAAAGGGAAGCCCCTCTTGCGGTGTAACTGAGTCAGGATCCTCAAAGAATTGGATGGGGCCTCCTTATATGGCAAAAGAGCATGAAAGGGTTAAGAAAGAAGGTATTTTTATCGAAGAGCTCAAAAAGAAGCTGAGTGGAATAAGGTTTGATGAGTGGGACTGGGATGATGTGAATGGATCCATTCAGAGAATAAAAGGTTTAATAAAGTCTTCTGAGAGATAGCAGGTGGCAGGAGCTGTATTAATGAGTAAGATTTGCTGTTCTTTAATTATCAAGAAATAAAAAGGGTGATCGTTAATGAAATTGCTTGACAGGGAGAAGTGGGCCAGGATTCAAGGGCTTCAGAAAGGAACTCACCTTATAAGTCTTATCCATAAGCCAGTTGAGGACATCATAGTCTATCTCCTTTATGATCATGAATGGATTGGAGCGGATCACATCTCACTCCTCACTTATGGTTTGGCAGCAATTACTGCTTGGCTTTTTGCGAGGGGATCCATTGCCAGAGGTCTGCTACTAGCAATTTTAGTTGGCATACTTGACGGGGTTGATGGGAAGATAGCCAGGCTTAGAGGGAAGAGCACCTTGATTGGTAAGTTGGAGCATAGCTTTGACATGCTATACGAGCAATGCTGGTATGCTGCCCTAATCTGGTGGATCTGGTCCTCAACTGGAGAAAGGCTTTACCTTGCGCTGGGCTTAGCTTGGCTGCTCTTTGACTCGTTAGTCAGACACGTTTACAACGTAGTTTGGGTTTACACTGGCAAGTCGTTGAAGCGACATCCTGGAGTAGCAAGGATCGTGACTAAGGTTGATGGAAGGAGAAGCGTCTATATATTGCACCTCCTTTTCTGGTACCTTGTTGGGAGACCTTTCCTTTCACTCTGGACGATATTAGCCCATTGCTCAGCTACGGCAATTGCCTACATTGCAATAGGATTTACACTATTTAGAAGGGCTGGACTTACTCCATCATAGATCAAGCTCTTCATCCGGAACTTCCTCTTCAGACCTTCTCTTGGCCTCCAGTATCTTCTTTGTAACGCTTCTTGGAAGGGCAATGTCTTCAATCCTTCTTGAAGTGGGCCCTATTATGATAAGGCCCTTTCCATCAATTATGTCTATCTCGTAAAGCCTTAAATCGTGAGGAGTTTGTCTCATTTTCTCTATTAGAAGGTATCTCCTCAACTTCCCTCTTCTTATGGCCCTTCTAAACCTTATGATTCCGTCTGCAATATGCTCGAGCCCAAATCCAAATGCAGCTGCAGTAGTTATAGCATATTGGGTCGTAGCGATGACCGTAAAGTCCCACTTGTAAAGCACTTTCTTCATGTAATAGCTATACTTTCTAGCCATTGCTGGTCTATCAAGCCAAAAGGCGCTCATGCTATCAACAACTAATCTTGCTCTTCCGTATCCCAGGGTCTTTTTTGCTTCTATCACCTTCTGAACGAGCTGTTCTGGATCAAGGCTCATTAGGGTCCATTTATCTGAGCCCATAAGCGCATCTATCACTATCGCTCTACCTTCTGCCACGGCCGATTCAAGATCCATTCCAAACTGCGATGCTTGCTTTATCACAGATTCTTTTGACTCCTCAGTTGTGACGTAAATCACTCTGTCTCCATCCAAAACACCCTGCCATGAGAAATGGAGGCCGAGAACTGTTTTTCCTGTACCTGGCTCCCCCGCTACTGCTACAAAGAAGCCCTTTGGTATTCCTCCATTAAGCATCTCATCTAACCTTTTGACCCCCGTGGAAAGGCGTTCTATCCCTTTCAACTAACATCGATGGAAGTATCCTGAAAGTCTGATAAAAGTTCTACTGAGAGCCAGCATCTAACAAGCCATTTACCCTTGCCTTGGGTAGAGTAAGGCTCACTTAAGCTTTTTTCAGCACTCTTTTTTAGAATCAGCTACTAAAATTAAGTCGATAGGGTGATGAAAAGGAATCTGAAAGCACTTAGGCATGAAATTGAAGCATTTTTGCTTGAAGAAGGCGCAGATCTTACGGGATTTGCTGATGTAAGCGACCTATATGGGGAATTCAAGAGCGCAATCGTCTTTGCTGTATCCTTAGAAAAGCTAAGGAAATTGGCCTCGGCCCACCGCACAACGCTTGAGGCATTCGCTCCATATTTCATCGACAGGATAGCAGTTCATCTAATGGAATTTCTTAGGAGAAAAGGCTACAAAGCTAAAGCAATTTTGATGGGAGACGAAACTGTTCCACTGGAGCTTGTCGTAAACAAAAAGATATACGCCGAGAGTTTTAAGCTAAAGATAAATCAGGTGAAGCTAGCTGTTAGGGCTGGCCTTGGAGTTAAGGGGAGGAATAACCTTTTGGTAACACCTCAGTACGGGCCTAGGGTGATGATCATGAGCGTTCTGACGGACGCAGAACTTCCAGCAGACAAGCCTGTTTCATCTTTTGATCCTTGCAAAAGCTGTTTTGCGTGCATAAAGGTATGTCTCTATAAGATCTCTCTAAAAGAAGGTCTTAGCATAGATTGCATGAGATGCAGGGCCTGCATCGACATCTGCCCAGCTGGATCGAAGTGAGATCCTCTAACTGTCTTAAACTTTTTTATCGAATGTTAAATCATTTTCTTAAGGAAGTTTGAGGGTCTGCAGGTTAGTTCAGCAAGGATTTGAGAGGGGTAATTGTCTCGTTCATTTTGATGGGAAGCTGAGGCCGGCGTGCGAAGTTACACTGAGGTGGAAGAACGGTGTTCCGTACAGGCTGGTATATTCCTCAGCTCACAAGGCTCCGGAGTGCTATCTCTCCATTTACCAATCTGGCTGCATCTTCGACTGTAAGAAATGCCATTCATGGCAGTTTACAAAGTATACTGTTGGAGAGTGGATGTCGCCTAACGACATAGCGAGGCTAGCATTGAAGTATGTGGAACGTAAGGGGAAGAAGATGTACTGGGAACCAAGGGAAAGGGCAACGACCTGGCATGCCACGG
>JAVCBX010000098.1:0-6139 GCA_037917635.1 Thermoproteota archaeon
GCATCGTTTTCCTTCAAAAGACCTTCGAAGTAATCCGCGATCCTAATAGCATGCTCTGGTTTCTGGAAGGGCAAACCTGTCATGAAGTAAAGGTCAACTCTCCTTATATCAAGCTCAATTGAAGCTTCTATCATCTTCTCAAGCGATTTGTTTCCATATAGCCTCCCATATCTAAATCTGATGCTCTCGATGTGGGATTCAGGGGATATCTGAATGTAAACGTTATCTCCCAATTCTGCCAATCGCCTTAGGAGCGAGCGACTTGCTGGAAAGAAGAACTCAAACATAAGGTCGTTTTCGATGTCAAGGGACTTAAGCTCCTTAATTATCATCTCTGCCCTTTTCCTTCCGCCAAATCTAATGTCAACTAGGATAAATATTGGGGCCCTCAACTTTTCTGCAATGGATTCAACCTCTTCTCTTATTTTTTTGGGACTTTTAAGGGCAGGAAACCCCCTTTTCATATAATTCGAATAGAAGCTTCTAGACCCCCCACATCCAATGCAGTTGAAAACGCAGCCTTTTGCAGTTAAGACCGCAGTTATTGGGCTTTTCAAAAAAGAGGCAAAGGGAGCTGATAATGCTAGATCTTTAGTTTTGAGGATCTGTCTCACCATAAAATCATAGCTTGGATCAACATAATCAAGGGTCTCAGGAACGTATGTAAGCGGATTCACGTGAATCCTGCTTCCTTCCCTCCAAACTAAGTTTGGAATCCTAGAAAAATCCCTTTCACCCTTCTCAATCCCTTGAATTAGTTTTAAAAAGGGCTCTTCCGTCGAATCCCCCCTTATTATGAAGTCTATGAACTCATATTTGTTCATGATCTCCTCCCAATAATAAGTGGAGGAGATTCCTCCAAGCACTACGAATGAATTTGGATGAAGTTTCTTGATTAGTCTGGCTATCTCGATTGCTCCATGGGCATGAACCAACCAATGAAGATCTATTCCGAATACTTCAGCTCTAATTCTCTTAAGAAAATCTGGAACGCTGAATTTCCTATCTAAAAGCATTTTTGATGCGAGGTTGAAGATGACAACGTTGAAACCCATCTTCTCGAGGAAGGAGGTTAGACTCATGAATCCAATAGGGTACATGTCAAAAACGTATAGCGAAGGTACAACCTCGCTAATTGGTCCTGGAAATAGGATCCTCTCCCTAAAGTCATATACGCTCGGAGCATGAATTAGGGCAACGTCATAATTGTGCACACCTCTTCCCCCTATAAGGAATGAAAGAACTTAACTTAAGAAATCCGAGATGAGCATAAAGCTAGCACTCTCGATTTGCGGTATACACGGCTATCTTCACTAACAGCTCCTTTGCCTTAGTTTCAGGAAGAGGTCTTAAGGACTCGATGGCCTTTTCACTGAACTTATGAGCTAAAGAGTTTAACAAGTCTTTCGGGTCCTCGACTCTAACTAAGGATGAAATCTCCCCAGGTCTCCCCCAATCCATCAAATCATCCTTTACTTGATATGCAAGTCCAATGTACTTGCCATAATTACCGATTTTTTCAATGACCTCCTCCGAAACACCTGCTATTATCGCGCCGAGCGAGGCAGCTGCCTCGAATATGGCTGCGGTCTTCTTGTAAAGAATCTCAATATAACGGGATACACTTATCGTATTCCCACTTAACTTAACCATGAACTCCTCAACTTCTCCCTCGCTCATTTTAATTGCGGTTTGAGAAAGAGCCAGCAAAACCCTCCTATCATAATAACGCGAGCAAATATCCACCGCAATTGACATGATGTAGTCAGCCATTAATATGGCGGTTTCTTCGCCAAACCTCCTGTAGAATGAGGGGTTCCCTCTTCGAAACGCCTCTTTATCAATTAAATCGTCGTGAATTAATGAGAGGTTATGTATGAGCTCTACAGCAGCTGCAGCAGGCCCTGGATTTCCCCTTCTTCCACTGGCCTCGTTAACTAGAAGCAAGATAGCTGGTCTAATCCTTTTACCTCCCTTTAAAGCCTCCAATAGAGGTTTATAAAAGATAGATCCTGAATATTCGGCTAAAACCTCTGAAAGCGCTCCTTCTACTCTCTCCACGTATGGTTTCAACTCTCTTTTAAGGTTATTCATGGCCACTGATAATCTATGGTTTAATTCATTAAGTTTTTCCTACAACATCCGATTTTAATCTCTGAACAAACGAAAATGAAAAATTGTTAGAGTTAAAAAGCCAATGGAAATATATAAGCCCTCTAACAGTTCTAAATCTAAGGGTGTTTGTCAAGATTAACAATACTACTTAATAAATGTACTAAATCCCTTCCTCTAGGCCCTTCCCCTTGAAATAAAGAGAGTAGGAGGCCTATCGGAGCTTCTTCTATGATCTTCTCCCTAACCCATGCTGGTAAGGAGATTATTCTCTCAAGCCACCTCCTGCCCCTTTTCAGCTTCTTCCCATATTTCTCCTCCCACCTCCTTTGATAATCCGGTTTAAAACAAATGGAGCCAGAGTAAAGAGCGTATCTAATTCCCTCTCCGGTAAAAGGCATGACCATTCCGGCGGCCTCTCCAACAACGACCACTCTTCCCTTTTGGATTGAGGGAAGGGGCCCACCTATGGAGAAAGCTCCAGTCCTTATTCTTCCAATGGGTCTCATGTTAAATCTAATGAGAAGCTCCTTAAGGTCCTTCTTCATCGAGCTGAATCCAGCGAAGCCACCAACTCCAACGTTATACAGCTCTTCTTTTGGGAAAATCCAAGCATATCCATATGGCAGAATGAAAAGATTTATCGCATCCTCGGGAAGCTTATTGGGACTTTTGCAGTAACATTGCAAGGCAAAGGTCGACTTGTAGTTGGAGTAGTCAAAATAAGCTCTGGCAAAACTACCAGGATTTCCGGTTGCATCTACTAAAAGATCAAAGTTCTCTGGAGCTGGAGCCTTTCCAAGGGTTATTTCTGCTCCCTCAGCCATTGCTTCTTCCATCAACTCTCTTAAAAAGGATTTTTTATCGATTATATATCCTGAAGTAACGCCCTTAACCTCTCTAATCAGCCTCCAATCAGCATAGAATAGGCACCTTTTGATTTCATTGCATATGAAATCTCCTTCCTTAAAGGGCGTGAAGAGAAGGGCTTCCCTAGGAATGGCTTCTCCGCATGGTTTTTTAGCTAATTCATCTCTTCTCTCATATAGCTTAACTTTATGACCTTCTCTTGAAGCCCAATAAGCACAATTTAATCCAGCGGGTCCAGCTCCGTATACCAATATTCTCATACTCATCCCTTGTGCTATAGTAGGTCTAGAAGCTTAAATCCAAGGGAAGATCTATCAAGTGAGATTATCCCCCCTATCGCCTGAATAGGTAAAAGAGCTATTAATCCAAGCATTCCAAGCTCCGTGAAGAAATCAAACACGGTTCTCGCCCTAAGAGCTACCTTAAAAGTTCTTCCGAAGCACTCCATCATCAGGTTTTTGAATAATTCGCTAGAGCTAAAGGGATCCTCAAACCAGTTCTTCAAAACATTAGCCGCTATGAATGAAGAGATAACGGCGGTGGGTATTCCCCCTCCATTCACCGGCATAACTAGGCCCGCTGCGTCTCCTACTAACAAACAGTTAGGACCCGATATTCTTTTGAAAAGACCTCCCACGGGAAGGGCCTTTCCGAGAACTTGACCCAGTCCCTCAAACCCTAACTTTTTGAGGAAAACTTCATGGCACCTCATTACATTTAGCCCATAGTTCTTCCTCAAACCAACTCCTACCTTTAAGAGCCCATTTCCTCTTGGTATCACCCAAGCATATCCTCCAGGAGCGAAATTCTTGTAGAACCCCATGTAAATCGAATCGCTTTGGTGCCTCCCTTTTGCTAGTTGAACGGTTACGTAAGCGATATCTTTCCCTTCAATCCTGTTTTTAAGGCGCATAGATCTGGAAACTCTTGATGGAAATCCATCGGCCCCCACTAAGAGACTTGATTTCTCAAAACGATTGCCCTTGCCCCTTAACAACGAAATTACCTTGTCCTTTGATTGTCCTTCTATGCTCCTGATGTAACTCGTTGATAGCATTATCTCAGCCCCGAAGCCCTCTACCATCTCAACCAGCATGGAAACAACTTTCTTTCTGGATATCACCTTCCCTTTGAGGTTCAACTCCCTTCTTCTTCCGCAAAAATCAAGAGTTATCTGACTGGTGTCGTTTAAAATGAACTCATCCCTGTAAAAGTTATCTCTAAGGAAATCAAGAGCCGAATTAAACCTTTCTGAAAATGCCCTCTTTATAACCGAAAATTCTGGAAGAAACTCCCCGCAAATAGTTGGCTCTTCGATTTCCCTCTTTCTTTCCACAATGAGGACCTTAAATCCTTCTTTTGCCATCAAAAAGCCAAGAGAAGCTCCAGCTGGACCGCATCCTACAATTAAAATGTCGTACATTGTTGAACCCTTTCTTATAGGGCCTAATTAACAAAATCTGCTTCATTCGACATGATTATCGCGGCTTGGCCGAGAGCTATCCCTCCATCGCCTGCCGGAACCCTTTTTGGAAGCCTAACCTCAATTCTTTCCTCTCCTAATGCATCCTTTATTCCCTTATAGAGGTAATTATTAACGGCAGCCCCACCACTCACGAAAACTTCATTTACAGTTGCTCTCGAGCTGAAAATAGCAGCAATTTCACCAAAAGCATGGCCTAAAGTGTACTGAACCGTGGCGGCAAGGTCTTGAACCGAAAGGTCTAGGCTCTCCAAAACCCACTCGGCAAGCCTTGAAGTATCAATAACCATAATGCCGTCCTCGCGCCTAAGCAAGCTTTCAACGTCCCTTATCTTTCCACCCTTAGCAGCAGCTTCTAACTTGATCGCTGGCTCTCCCTCATATGTCCTCTCAAGACAGACCCCTAAGAGAGCAGATATAGCATCCAAGAACCTTCCCACACTACTCGATTTGATAGATTTCCCATCCTTTGCCTGTTTTAGAGCTATTCTCAGCTCAGCAATCCCTCTTCTTAACCCCTTAAGCAAGCCTCTCTTGACGATGATTTTCGTCATTTCTTCTTCATCCATAAAAGTTGACAACAGTCCTATTAACATCCTAACAGGAAATCTTGTTGCAAGATCCCCTCCAGGCATAGGCAAGTACTCCAGCCTACCTACCCTTTCAAACTCCCCGTAACTTGAAAGGAACACCTCTCCTCCCCAAATGGATCCATCAGCTCCATAACCTATTCCATCCATTAAGATGGAGATCACCCTTTCTCCCGGTTTAACCCCCCAATCTGCCATCACCGAAGCAGCATGAGCATGATGGTGCTGAACTCTGATCAGAGGAACCCCAACCTTCTTGGACCAAATCTCAGCAAGCCTAGCGCTTGAGTAAGAAGGATGTAGGTCTGCAACGAAGATTGACTGCCTGACATCGATACCGTAGGTTTCCAAGAAGAACTTAAGGCTCTTCTCCAACTCCTCTAAGTCCTCAAACTCATCGGTATCTCCAATGTACTGGGTGAGGATTACCTTGTCCTCGAAGGCAACAGCCCCAGCATTCTGAAGTTCCGCTCCAAATGCAACAACAGGCTTTGTCTGGCTAAAAGGAAGCCTTATCCAAGCGGGAGCATAGCCTCTAGATCTCCTAAGAAAAGTTATGTTTCCATTTGTGAATCTGAGGACGCTGTCATCGACCCTGTTAACTATCCTCCTGTTATGAACCAAGTAATAATCCACAACATCCTTAAGCTCCTTAAGGGCGCGGGACTCTTCCAAACACATCGGCTTTCCTGGAGGATTTCCACTTGTCATTATCAGGAACTTATCCTCTACATCCTCTAAGAGGAGAAAATGAAGGCCCGTGTATGGAAGCATGATTCCCTGCTTGTTAAGACCCGGCGCAACGTATCTGGACAAAGGGCTTTCTTCTCTTTCATCAAGAAGTACGATGGGCCTTTGTGGACTTTTTAGCAAGGATTCGGCCTCTTTGCTAACATAGACTATTCTTTTAGCGGTTTTAACGTCTAATACCATCAATGCAAACGGCTTTTGGGGCCTTCTCTTTCTTTTCCTTAGTTTCAGAACCACGTAATCATCAGTTGCGAGCGAAGCTATATGAAAGCCACCTATTCCCTTTACGGCGAGAAGTTTTCCCTCTGCTATGAGTTTTGCTGCTTCTCTGATG
>JAVCBX010000161.1:0-6106 GCA_037917635.1 Thermoproteota archaeon
GATGAGGGCGGATCTCATCCTAATGGGTGGGAATGTCTTAACCCCTTGTGGAAGGGCTTCAGCGATAGCAATCCTGCGAGACAGGATAATTAAGGTGGGAATGGACGAGGAAGTTCTAAATTTAGTTGGACAGAAGACGAGGATAATAGATCTGAAGGGAAGAACGGTAATTCCTGGCCTTATAGATGCTCACGTTCATCTTCTAGCTCTAGGCTTGTCCCTGAAACAGCTGGATCTCAGGGGCATCAAGTCCATAGAAGAGCTCAAGGGAGTGGTTAGGGAGAGGGCTCTTTCCGCGTCAAAGGGGAAATGGATCCTTGGCAGGGGGTGGGATCAAGAGCTGTTTGCTGAGGGAAGGTATCCAAACAGGTATGACCTAGATGAGGCAGCGCCAGATAATCCCGTCTTCCTCAAGAGGATTTGTGGTCACATCTGTGTAGTAAACAGCAAGGCTCTTGAAATAGCCTCAATAAGTAAGGAGACGAAGGATCCTCCAGGAGGAGTCATAGATAGGGACGAAGAAGGCGAGCCAACCGGGATCTTAAGGGAGGAGGCAGTTAACCTTGTTTACAAGAAGATTCCTCCTCCAAGTTTTGAGGAAGTTAAAGGAGCGATAGAAGTTGCAGTTAAGGAAGCGGTTAGTAAGGGCTTAACTGGCGTCCACGCAATATGCTCGGAAAGGTTTCCAGACGAGCTCAAGGTGCTTCAACAGCTTAGAAAGGAGGGGAAGCTTCCTCTCAGGGTATATCTAATAGCTCCTTATGCTTTCCTCGATAAACTTGCTGAGCTGGGCATGTCTGAAGGATTTGGCAACTCAATGCTCAAGATAGGAGGGATAAAGATCTTCGTTGATGGCTCCTTAGGAGCTAGAACAGCCGCTTTAGAGGAGCCATATGCAGATATGCCAAACAACAAAGGGGTGCTGATTCACTCTCCGGGCGAGCTCGATGAAATGGTTTTGAAGGTTCACGAAGCCGGGTTCCAAGCAGCAATTCATGCAATAGGAGATAGAGCAATAAGAATAGCCTTAGATGCTATAGAAAAAGCAATAAAACGCAATCCGAGGGATCACAGGCATAGGATTGAGCATGCATCGTTGGTAAGTCCTGAGTTGATTGAAAGGATGAAAAAACTCGGAATAGTGGTTGTTTGCCAGCCACACTTCATATTCAGCGATTTTTGGGTGAAAGAAAGGCTTGGAAAAAGGAGGATAAGGTGGGTTTATGCGCTAAAGACATTGAAGGAGAACGTGGTAGTTGCAGGCTCCTCTGACAGTCCCGTTGAACCAATAGATCCACTAAGAGGAATATGGGCAGCTGTTACAAGGCCAAACCTTAGATCTGAGGAAAAACTATCTGTTAAGGAGTCTCTTGAGATCTATACCCTTGGAAGTGCTTATGCATCCTTTGATGAGGGGGAAAAGGGATCCATAGAGGAGGGAAAGCTTGCTGATCTTACCATTTTGTCAGAGGATATAACGAAGGTGAATCCCGATAGAATCAAGGAGGTTAAGGTTGAGATGGTGATAGTGGGCGGAAAAATCGTGTATCAACAAAACAAGTCTATTTAGGCTAAATAAGCTCCATTTGATAAATCTAGACTCCGAAGCCTTACTTCCTTTAACCTTGAAAAGTTAAATTGTTATGGGAAAGGGCAAGGCCTTACCTAGGTAAGGCCTATAACAGTAAGGTGTTATTGTCGTTGGATGTCTATGATAAGCCCCAAGTTCTTCGACCTTCAGATTTACTCAATCTATAAGGCAATATATGAGCTTATAGGAGAAGATGCTTGGAAAATCGTTTGGAGGTCTGGTGAGATCCTATTGGATGAGATCTGGGAAGAATTAGAGCTTGAAGGTGAGGAAGTGTTCAAATCCTTAGAGAAGCTTGCAGATTACCTCAAGAAGGTAGGATATGTCTCAGAAATAAAAGTTGAACCAGAAAAGGGAGAAAAGGAGCTCAAGTACGTGATGAGCGAACCTGTAATTGCTGAGGGAGCTAAGAAACTCATAAAAGACGGCATGGTTCCACCACACATCTCAACAAGCCTTATGTTTGCCCTTCTTAAGAGAAAGGGTCTCTCAGCCGAGATGATAGGGGATCCGGTGTTTCTACCTGACGGAAGAGTTATTGAAAGGTGGCGCTTAAGGGAGATCTAATTGAGGAGCTTTTTCACTCATCTAGAGTGTCTGAACTGCGGTAGAACATATAAAAAGGGAGAATATTACCTCTGCCCGAACTGCAAAGGCTTCTTAGATCCAAAGTATGACTATGAGGGCTTTGCAGATAAGCTCGATGTAAAGGAACTATACGTAAGAGTAGGAAGCATCTGGCGTTGGTTTGAGCTTCTCCCTATTGAGGACGAAAGAAACGTTGTTACCCTTGGAGAAGGAGGCACTCCTCTCCTAAAGTGTGACAGAATATGCAATGAAATTGGACTGAAGAATCTCTACCTGAAGGACGAGACGACAAACCCAACTGGATCCCTGAAGGACAGATCTACATCGGTAAACGTAAGCATTGCAAAGGAGCTTGGGAAGAAGACGGTCGCGATAGTCTCTACAGGAAATGCTGGAGCTTCGCTAGCAGCTTATGCTGCAAGAGGAGGACTCAATGCTGTTATAATGGTTCCCAGAACTACTTCAAGCGAGAAAATCGCTCAAACTCTTGTTTACGGAGCCATCGTACTCAGAGTTAAAGCAGATTCCATAAGCGAATTTTACAAGGTTTACGAGGAAGCTTGCTTGAAGTTCGGATGGATGAACTCGATTGGAGGCGTAAATCCCTATAGAAACGAGGGGAAGAAAACTTACGCCTATGAACTTAGCCTTTCTTTCCGGTGGAAACCTCCCGATTGGTTCATCCTTCCAATGGCTGGAGGAAATGCAATAATAGCGGCGTGGAAGGGCTTTAAGGAGCTAATTGAGCTTGGATTGATTTCCGAGGCTCCAAGAATGGTTGGAGTTCAGCCAAAGGAGTGTGCACCAATAGTAAAAGCATTCAGAGATGGAAAAGAAATGGCAGAACCAATATCTCCAGGTCATACTATTGTTACCAGTTTGGTAGTCACAAATCCTGGGGCGAAAAGCTCTTTGGTCCTTAAAGCAATAAGGGAATCAGGGGGAACCTGTGACGATCCGACGGACAAGGAAGTTTTGGAGGCAATGAAGATGCTGGCAAAGGAAGGTATATTCTCCGAACCTGGAGGAGCAATAAGCTTGGCATCAGCAAAGAGGTTAGCAGAACAGGGCTTAATAGATAGTTCTGACAGAGTAGTGTGTCTCATTACTGGAAGCGGTTTTAAAGACATGAAGTCTTTCGAGAAAATTCTGAGCAAACCGATTCATGCAGATCCAACGTTGGAATCCCTTGAAAAGTTATTAAAAGGTAGAATGCAAATTTTTGAGAAGAGAAATGCCTCTTGACGAGTAAAGGCAATCGGTTTGCGATTATTTGGAAGAAGTCCTATCCCCTTAACGAACCCTTAGCTAGTTGAAGTGCAAGGACGAAAAGCGTCCATATAACAAGATCTATTACAAGGTTCGTCCAATTAAAGGTCCAAAAGAGAGTTCCTCTTCTGGATTGCCAGCTCCAATAGCTCATGAAAAAGGAAAACCTCTATAGGTCATCTGAATTGGCATCCTTGGAAGAGGGAAAGGTAAATATGTCCTTGAGTAAAGAAGACCTAGCATAGTCAAAGAAAAGCCAATAAGCAAAGAAATTGCAGCCTTTCTTGGCACGCTATGCATTAGATTTTACATGAGAGTTCCCCTTAAAAAATCTTCTCTTAATTAGATGAAAAAGTTAACCCTTCATGGTCAATCCGTCAATTAACTTTGAATCCCACTTTCTTCCTTAAATATTTTTAGTGATGCAATCAAAAGGGTAGGGATTGACTAGAGCAGAAGTTTGTGATAGAGAGAACCTTGATATAAATGAAGAAGGACACCTCTGTATGCGCGGACATGACTTAGTAGACCTTGCAGAAAGCTTCGGAACACCTCTTTATGTCGTTGATGCCAAAAGAATAAGAGAGAACTTTAGGAGGTTTAAGAAAGCGTTTGAATCTTATCAGAACCTTCTAATAACATATGCTTATAAGGCTAACCCAAACTTGGCAATATGCTCAATTCTAAAAAAAGAGGGGGCGGGAGCGGAAGTCGTTTCCGGAGGTGAGCTCTACATCGCCCTGTCCATTGGGGTAGATCAATCGAAGATTGTCTTTGATGGGGTTAGTAAGAGCGAACTTGAGCTAAAGTTAGCTATAGAAAATGAAATAGGTGCCATAAACGTTGAATCATTGGAAGAACTTAGAAAAATAGAGGAAATAGCTTCTAAAATTGGGAAAAAGGCAAACATTGGCGTAAGGATAAATCCCAATGTTCCTGTTAAAGCTCATCCCTACGACGTCACCGGGATGAGGTCCTCGAAGTTTGGTCTTGACTTCGAAACCGCTCTTAAGGCTTACGAAATGGCAAAGGAGATGGAGCACATAAATATAAGAGGAATTCACATGCACATAGGTTCTCAGATAATGGAGATCTCTCCCCTAAAAACCGCTTCTCTAAGGCTCTTTGAATTCATAGCTAAGCTGAAGGAAGTAGGAATTAATCTGGAATACATAGACCTTGGAGGAGGGCTTGGCATATCGTATGGTTGCAGGAGAAAGGATTATCTCGAAGAATATTCGAGGGTTCTTCTTGGTGTAGTAAAGGAAAAAGTAGAGGAACTAGATCTTGGGGAACCAAAGCTCTTGCTCGAGCCTGGAAGATACTTGGTGGCTGATTCCTCCCTGCTCATCACAAGGGTTAACTACACAAAGAGGATTTTTGGAAAAAGCTGGGTCCTAGTGGATGCAGGGATGAACGACTTCATTAGGCCCGCTCTTTACGGTGCCCTTCACGAGATAATAGCGGTAAATAAGGCGTCAAGGCGAAGAACTGTGAGATATAACGTAGCAGGTCCCATATGCGAGAGCTCAGATGTCTTCAGATATGAGGTCGAGTTACCTGAGATGAAGCAGGGCGATCTTCTTGCCATCTTGGACGTTGGAGCTTACGGCATCTGCATGTCAAACCAGTACAACGCTAGACCTAGGCCAGCAATGGTCCTAATAGACGGATCAAGAGTTGCTCTGATAAGAGAACGCGAATCATACGAGGATATAATTTCTAAGGACAGGATCCCTGAGTGGATGGATCCTTAGGAGGAACAGTCTCTCAAGTAATCAATGAGATTTTAGATAGATTCAGGGGATGCTACAAAATAGATCTGCAGCTGTAGAGGGGACAATTACATTAAAAGTTCTTAGAAAAGCGTTAGGTTCCCTAACGTCTCTTTAAGAATCGGGAATGTCGAGAATATTGAGAATATAAGCAGAGTTAAGCTTTTTAATTCTCAATCGTCTCAATTTTTGTCCAAAATTCATATCGCCTATAAGTGATATTAACCAAAAAATCGATGCCAAGGAGTTTTTAAAGATTAAAAAGACTAAAGACTACTCATTCACCATTTTTATACGGCTAGCATGTATCCAGTAAATTCTGATAGGTCGAGCCTTCTTTTGACCAAGTCTAGCTTAATCATGTAAGCTTCCATATCTAAGGCTCCAAAAACTGAAGGAACCGGTAAATCATCGATTAAGAAAGGCTGTATAACTATTTCCTTTTCTTCAATTTCAACTATCAAATTGCAGTATTGCTTGCAACTGACTTTGTGACCATCAGCAACTGTAACTTCAATTGGAGTTGACAAAATCCCTTGGCGTAGTAAATTTTTAGCAACTTCGCCTCCAAGCTTGTTTATTGCTCCCATCAGATGGCATTCCGAACTTTACTGCAAATGCTATTTCTCCCCACTTTGAGAGCCAGTAGCAGAAGCTTCTACTAAGCTTCATGAACTCTATTAGTCTTTTGTCACCTTTTTGAAGGAGTTTTGCGAACTCGTAGAACTTCTTCTTAAACTCAGAGTATTTCCCTGCCATTTGAACTCGCGAGACTCAAGTGGATCACTGGCTCTCAAAAGCCTTTACCTAAAAGTTAAGGGATAATTTGAACCAAAATACAATACACGAAGCTAAAAGGGGTTGGTGGTAGGTTGATAGAGAG